>DASZUH010000298.1:0-3405 GCA_035547715.1 Solirubrobacterales bacterium | reverse complement strand
CCGGAGGGGCTCCGGACCACCGCCCGCCAACCCGAAAAGGCCCGGAGGTGCGGTTGTCGTCACGAAGACGAATGGAACGTCACGCCCCGTCCCGACTTCCTCGGCGATCCCGACCGCGTGGTCGACCTAACCCACCCATGGCGCCGGTCAGGTCGACCGCGCCCTCCCACGGAACCCCACGTCCCGGGCGTCTCGTGGCAAGCGGGCAACCTGCCGGGGCCGCCACGAGACGCCCGGGACGCAACTCGGACGGCCGCCACGGCGGCGAAGCACGGCAGGGCCGCCAAACGCCACCTCGGACGGCCGGCCTCCCTACCCCGCCACCCGGGTCACCCCACCCGCGGCTTGACCCGCGTCGTCAGATGCACCCCTTCGGCGCCCTCGAGCGAGAAGGTGTCCTCGCGGCCCTCGGCGACGTCGAGGAGGAAGTCGGGGCTGCCGAGCCGGCGGTACAGCTCGGCGTCGATCAGGAAGGGGACGCCGGCGACGTTGCCCAGTTCGACGTCGCCGGCCCCCTGGGGCAGCTCCTCCTCGGTCACGCACATCGGTGCCGATCCCGCGCAGCAGCCGCCCGACTGGTGGATGACGATCGGGCCGTGCTTCTCGCGAAGCCGGCCGATCGTCTCCACCGCCGCGGGGGTCGCTTCGATGTGAGCCTGAGCCATTTCGTCGTCCCCCCGTCCGCGGCTCTCCTAGAAGAGCCCCATCGGTTTCTCGTCGTAGCTGACCAACAGGCACTTGGTCTGCGAGTAGTGGTCGAGCATCATCCGGTGGTTCTCGCGGCCGACGCCGGAGATCTTGTAACCGCCGAACGCCGCGTGGGCCGGGTACTGGTGGTAGCAATTGGTCCACACGCGACCGGCTTCGATCCCCCGCCCCATGCGGAACGCCCGCGCGTTGTCACGGGTCCAGACGCCGGCGCCGAGGCCGTAGAGCGTGTCGTTGGCGATCTCCAGCGCCTGCTTCTCGTCGGCGAATTTGGTCACCGAGACCACCGGCCCGAAGATCTCCTCCTGGAAGACCCGCATGTCGTTGGTCCCCTCGAGCACGGTCGGCTCGAAGTAGTAGCCGCCCGCCAGCTCGTCGGGCAGGCCCTGGGTGCGGTGGCCACCGATCAGTACCTTCGCGCCCTCTTCTTTACCGATCTCGACGTAGCTCTCGACCTTCTCGATCTGGGCTTTGGAGACCTGCGGCCCCATCATCGTCGACGGGTCGAGCGGGTTCCCCTGGCGGATCGCCTCGACCCGCGCCAGCACCCTTTCCATGAACTCGTCGTAGATCGACTCCTCGATCAGCGCCCGCGACGGGCAGGTGCAGACCTCGCCCTTGTTGAACGCGTAGAGGACGAAGCCCTCGACCGCCTTGTCGAGGAAGTCGTCGTCGGACTCCATCACGTCGGCGAAGAAGATGTTCGGCGACTTGCCGCCGAGCTCGACCGTCGAGGGGATGATGCTGTCGGCCGCGTAGCGCATGATCAGGCGGCCGGTCACCGTCTCACCGGTGAAGGCGACCTTGTTGATCCGTTTGTTGGTCGCCAGCGCTTTGCCGATCTCTCCGCCCGGACCGTTGACGACGTTGAGCACGCCCGCCGGGACGATGTCGCCGATGACCTCCATCAGCTTCAGGATCGACCACGGCGTCGGGCTCGCCGGCTTGACCACCGTGCAGTTGCCGGCGGCCAGCGCCGGGGCGATCTTCCAGGCCGCCATCAGCAGCGGGAAGTTGAACGGGATGATCTGGCCCACCACGCCGAGCGGCTCCTGGAAGTGGTAGGCGACCGTCTTCTCGTCGATCTCCGAGATCCGCCCCTCCTCGGCCCGTGCCGCGCCGGCGAAGTAGCGCAGGTGGTCGACCACCAGCGGGACGTCGGCGGCGAGCGTCTCGCGCACCGGCTTGCCGTTGTCGTAGCTCTCGGCGACGGCCAGCATCTGCAGGTTCTCTTCGACCGCGTCGGCCATCGCCAGGAGGACTTTCTCCCGTTCGACCAGCGAGCTCTTCGACCAGCTCTCTTTCGCCGCGTGGGCGGCGTCAAGCGCCAGCTCGATGTCCTCCGGGGTCGAATCGGCGACCGTGCTGAACGGCTCGCCGGTCACCGGACTGAGGTTCTCGCGGTACTTCCCTTTCGCCGGGGCGACCCAGCCACCGCCGATGAAGTTCTCGTAGCGGTCGGCGACCTCGACCGGGCTCCCCTCCCGGCCTGGTGCGACGAAGACTTGTGCTTTCTCGATCGTTGCCATCTGACTCTCCTGATGTGTGGGTTTGAAGCGGCACCACCCATCGGACCACCCCAGGGGTCAGGGATCATCCGTATTCCGGTGCAGCCCGCGTGTGGGCTCCCCGCAGGCCCGAGCGTCGGCGCCGCCAGGCGCGCCAGGCCTCGTCGCTGCCCCAGACGAAGAAGGGGAAGGTGGCGAGCAGCGCCACCTGGCGGAGGTCGAGCGCGGCGGTGTGGAAGAGCGACTGCAGCGGCGGCGCGTAGACGATCGCCGCGGCGAAGCAGAGCTCGAAGAGGACGCCGCGCAGCAGGTGGCGGTTGGAGAAGACGCCGATCTGGCGCAGCGAGGCCGTCGTCGTGCGACAGGCGAAGCCGGCGCCGATCTGGCAGGCGACGATCCCCGCCCAGGTCATCGAGGTCGCCTGCAGGTAGGCGTGGTGGAGCGGCGCGCCGTCGCCGGTCGCCGCCCCCCAGCTCCAGCCCGCCGAGAGCAGGACGACGAAGAAGCCGACCATCGTCAGTGCCGTCTCGAGCAGACCCAGGCGCAGCCAGGCGCGGGCCAGCATCGAGCGCTGGATGATCCCCGACTTGCGCGGCCGCGGCGGCCGCTCCATGATCCCCGGCTCGCCCGGCTCGCGGCCCAGCGCCAGGGCCGGGACGGTGTCGGTGCCGAGGTCGATGGCGAGGATCTGCAGCGGCAACAGCGGCAGCGGCACGCTGCCGCCGCTGAGGACGAAGACCGCGAACGGGATCGACTCGGCGGGCGCGTGGGTGAAGATGTAGGTGATGAACTTGCGGACGTTGTCGTAGACGACCCGCCCCTCTTCGACCGCGGCGACGATCGAGGCGAAGTTGTCGTCGGTGAGCACCATCGTCGCCGCCTCGCGCGCCACGTCGGTCCCCGACGCCCCCATCGCGACGCCGATGTCGGCGCGGCGCAGGGCGGGCGCATCGTTGACGCCGTCGCCGGTCATCGCAACGTAGTGGCCGCGCTTCTGGATCGCTTCGACGATGCGAATTTTCTGTGCCGGGTCGAGCCGCGCAAAAACCTTGACGTGCCCGATCCGCGCAGCGAGTTCGTCGTCCGTCAGTGCGGCGAGCTCGCGCCCCGTCATCGCCGTGTCCGCGCTGCCGAGCATGCCGAGCGAGCGTGCGATCGCTTCGGCCGTGACCGGATGATCGCCCGTGAT
>DASZUH010000297.1:0-4166 GCA_035547715.1 Solirubrobacterales bacterium | reverse complement strand
ACTTGCCATATAGGCAAGTTTTCGGCCCGTCAACACCGACGGCCGGGCGGCGCTAGGCGGGGACGATCACGTCGAGGTATCCCGGCGTCAGCTCGACGGTGAAGCCGGCGGACTCGGCGATGCTCGCCGCGGCCTCGGGGGACTCGGGCGGCCGCTTCGCCTCGAGCAGCGCTCGCGCGACTTCGCCGCGCACGGCCTTCGCCATGTGGCTCACCGGCTTGCGCCTGCCCTTCGCCTCGCTGAACGCGCGCACGCTCACCAGCGTCGCCCGCTTCGGCTTCCAGGCCGCCGAGTAGGCGCCGGAGCGCATGTCGACGACCAAGGTCCCCTCCTCGTCGGGGAGCACCTCGGCCAGGACCGGGCGCCAGAAGGCGGCGAGGCCGCCGATCCCCTCCAGTTTCGCTTTCGCCGAGAGCCGGTAGTAGGGGATCTCGTCCCCCGGCCGCAGCACTCCCCAAAGCGCCGAGGCGATCAACACCCGCCCCTGCGCCCGTTTCGGCAGTTCCGGCAGCCGCAGACGGTCGTACAGGACTCCCGTGTAGACGGCGGCCGCCGGGCCCGCCGGGGCGGACCTCAGCTCCGCGTCAACGGCGACCTCGGCCGCCTGGCCCGGGGAGACCCCGAGCATCGAGACCGCCCGCTCGACCGGCAGCTCCACGAGCGCGGCGAGCGCCCCAAGCAACTTCTGCCTCGACGGCGTCAGCGCGCCGGCGTAGGCGAGCCTGGCGAGATCGACGGGCGACCCCGTCGTCGGTGCGGTCTTCCCCTCCGAGGGGGGTAACAGAATCAACATCGCGGCAGGACATTAAGCCTCCTTCAGGTGCTCGTAAGTCTGGGCGATGTCGTCGCGGTCCATCAGCGCCTCGACGGCGGCGTCGAGCTTGCGGCGCTGCGCGGGGGTGAGGGTCGCGGCGAAGGCCTCGAGACCGTTCCGCTTCACCGTCGTCAGGGTCTCGACCAGGCCGCGGCCGTCGGCGGTTATCCGCACCAGGCGCACGCGGCGGTCGGTCGGGTCCTCGACCCGCGTCGCCAGCCCCTTCTTGACCAGGCCGTCGACCGCGCGGCTCATCGCCGGCAGCGAGGCACCGAAGACCTCGGCGAGGTCGGTGACCTGCCAGGTCGAGGGGCAGTCGCCGAGACCGCCCAGCTCGAGCAGCGCCTTGCACTGGGTCGAGCTGAGACCGCTCTCCTCCAGCACCCGCAGCTGGTTGCCGCGGTCGTAGAGGAAGACGTGGCGCATCAGGGCGCAGATCCGGGCGGCGGTATCGCGGGCCTCGGGCCCGACGTCCGCCCCTGCACCGGCGCTCTGGGTGCGCTCCAGGGTCTTGACATCGCTTGCTTGCATCCCGGAAATTGTTGCACAGATACAACCTTTTCGCAAGTGCAATTGTTGCGGGCACGGTAGGGATCGGGGACGGGGGCGTCCGAATAGGGTTGACGAATGCCCGGCGACGCCGCCCGCCTCAACGCCCTCGACCAGCGGTTCGTCTGGCACCCCTTCACCCAGCAGCAGGGCTGGAGCGAGGAAACGCCGCTGATGATCGAGCGCGGCGAGGGCGTCTACCTCTACGACGTCGACGGCAACCGCTACATCGACGGCACCTCCTCGCTCTGGTGCAACGTCCACGGCCACCACCACCCGGTCCTCGACGCGGCCGCCCGCGAGCAGTTCGACAAGGTCGCCCACTCGACGATGCTGGGACTGTCCCACCCCGGCGCCACCGAGCTGGCCGCGCGCCTGATCGAGATCGCCCCGGAGGGCCTGCAGCGGGTCTTCTACTCGGACTCCGGCTCGACCGCCGCCGAGATCGCCCTGAAGATGGCCTTCCAGTACCACCAGCAGCGCGGCGACACGGCGCGGACCCGCTTCATCCGCATGCGCGAGGCCTACCACGGCGACACGATCGGGTCGGTCTCGGTCGGCGGCATCGACCTCTTCCACGCCACCTACAAGCCGCTCCTCTTCGAGACCCTGGCGGCGGAGCCCGGCGACGCGGCGCACATGGAGCAACTGCTGAGCGCGCACGAGGGCGAGGTCGCGGCGGTGATCATGGAGCCGCTGATCCAGGGGGCGGGCGGGATGATCGTCCACCCGGAGGGCTACCTGCGCGCGGTCCGCGAGCTCTGCGACCAGCACGGCGTCCTGCTGATCTGCGACGAGGTGGCGACCGGCTTCGGCCGCACCGGGACGATGTTCGCGGTGCAGCGCGAAGGCGTCTCGCCCGACTTCATGTGCCTCGCCAAGGGAATCACCGGCGGTTACCTGCCGCTGGCGGCGACGCTGACGACCGAGGCGGTCTACGCGGGCTTCCTCGGCGCCCCGGCGGAGGCGAAGACCTTCTTTCACGGCCACACCTACACCGGCAACCCGATCGCCTGCGCGGTGGCGCTGGCGAACCTCGACGTCTTCGAGAGCGAGCGGACGATCGAGGCGCTGGGGCCGAAGATCGAGCTGCTCGACCGGCGGCTGGCCGAGATCGCGGAGATGCCGGGCGTGACCGAGGTGCGCTCGCGCGGCGTGATGGTCGGGATCGACCTCGGCGCGCACGATCCCGAACTGCGGGTCGGCCACCGGGTCACGCTGGCGGCACGCGAGCGCGGCGCGATGATCCGCCCGCTCTCCGACGTCGTCGTGCTGATGCCGCCCCTGGCGATCTCCGAGGCAGAGCTCACCGACCTGCTCGACATCTGCGCCGAGTCGATCACCGCCGCCCTCGCCTCCCTCCCCACCGCCGCCTAGCCCCGCCGCCAAGATCCATCTGTGATGGATCGGTGGCGGCACCGTAGTAGGGGCGTGAGTCAGACCGCGGTCGCAGAGGCGAGGAAGGCACCGAGGGAGGACGGCATCGCCTTCGATCGGCTCTACCGCTCGAGTCGCGACGACGTCTACGCCTACGTCGCGTCCCTGCTCCGCGACGGGCCGGCGGCCGAGGAAGTGACCGCGACCGCCTTCGAGCGCGCCTACCGCAAGCGCCACCGCTTCGACCCGGGCAAGGGCGAACCGCGCGCCTGGCTCTTCGGCATCGCCCGCAATGCGGCGCTCGACGAGCTGCGGCGGCGAGGCCGCCAGGCCGAGCTGGCGGCGGAGCCCGAGGACGTCGACGGCGCCGCGGTCGAGGCGAGCGCCGAGAAATCGGAGCGGCGGCTCGCCCTCCGCGCCGCCGGCCACATCCTCACGATCGCCGCCGGCGTGGCGCTGATCGCGCTTGCCGTCCTCGCCCCGATCGCGCTGATCGCCCTGCTCGTCTGGATGGCGAACCGCTTCCGCGTCCGCCGCCTCCGCGAGCGCGCCCTCGGCTGACCCCTGCGGGCGGCATTAGGGTGTGCGGATGGAGCGACGACGGGGACCGGCCGAGGGGCCGCACGACGGTACGCCCGTGACCCCGCGCCCCGCCGCCTCGGTCGTGCTACTGCGGCGGGGTGGCAAGCACTCGCAACGGGCGCTCGAGGTCCTCTTGCTGAAGCGGGGCGAAACCGCCGCCTTCATGCCCGGGGTCTGGGTCTTCGCCGGCGGCTCGGTCGAGCCCGCCGACGGTGAGGGTCCCGACGGCTACCGCGCCTGCGCCCGCCGCGAGCTGCGTGAGGAGGCCGGGATCGAGCTGCCGGGCGACGAGGAGCTCGTCCCCTTCACCCGCTGGATCACCCCGGAAGTCGTCAGGCGCCGCTTCGACGCCTGGTTCTTCCTCGCCCTCGCCCCCGCCCACACCCCGCCCCGGGTGGACGGATCCGAGATCATCGAGGCCGGCTGGTTCGAGCCTGCCGCGGCCCTCGCCGCCGAGGCCGCGGGCGAGATGGCCCTCGCCTTCCCGACCCGCACCCAGCTCGGCTGGCTCGCCGAGCACCCGACCTCGGCCGCCGCCCTCGCCGCCTACCGCGGTCGCTCACCCGAGCCCCTGATGCCGGTGCTCGAAGGCGAGGGCGACGACGCCCGCTTCGTCGTCCCCGGAATCGCCGCCTCGGAGCCGGTGCGCGAACTCCGCGAGCGCCCCTAGACGCGTCAGTCCCCGGCCGGGCGTCGCGCCGGCCCTGTGGTTCGGGACGTGGGGGTTCCGTCGGGAAGCGGGCACAGGGACGGGAGGGAGTGCGGGCTTCCGTCACCCTTCTGCCAGGGACGTCACGGGTTCACATCAGGCGGAGGGACGTCCGTGCACTTGTGCCCCCCATGG
>DASZUH010000296.1:0-2072 GCA_035547715.1 Solirubrobacterales bacterium | reverse complement strand
GGCCCAGGTCGCCTGGAAGATGACGAGCGCGTCGCCGGTCGAAGCGCGCCCGCTGCTGGCGCTGCGGCTCGGCCCCGCCTGAGGGCTAGTCGCCAGAAGAGCTCGAGGAGCTCGAAGACGACGCGCTGCTCGTCGTCGACTCCGCTTTGGAGCTCGACGAGCCGGAGCTGCTCCCCGAGTCGGACGACGAGGAGCTCTCGCCCGACGACCCGTTGGAGCCGCCGCCTTTGCGTTTGCCGTAGTCGGTGTTGTAGAAGCCGGAGCCCTTGAAGTGGACCGCGGGGGCGGTCAGCACGCGGTGGGCGGGGGCGCCGCACTCGACGCACTCGGTCAGCGGCTCGTCCGACATCTTCTGCATCACGTCGAAGACGTGGCCGTTGTCGCATTTGTACTCGTAGATCGGCACGGGCGACGGATTATCGCAGCCGCTACGGTTCGGGCATGGCGACGACCCCTGAGGACAAGCCCCAGACCGAGGTGACGATGGAGGAGATCGTGGCGCTGTGCAAACGGCGCGGCTTCGTCTTCCCCTCCTCCGAGATCTACGGCGGGCTCGGCTCCACCTACGACTACGGCCACTACGGGGTCTTGCTGAAGACCAACGTGAAGAACGAGTGGTGGCGCTCGATGCTGCAGGACCGCGACGACATCGTCGCCCTCGACTCGGCGATCCTGCAGAGCCCCAAGGTCTGGGAGGCCTCCGGTCACCTGGCCGGGTTCACCGACCCGCTGGTCCAGTGCCTCGGCAAGTGCAAGCGGCGCTGGCGGGAGGACCACCTGCGCGAGGCCGTGGCGGCCGAAGGCGGCGACCCCGACGGCGAGATCCGCTGCCCCGAGTGCGGCGGCGAGCTCTCGGAGCCGCGCAACTTCAACCTGATGTTCGAGACGCACGTCGGCCCGGTCGCGGGCGAGGGCTCGGAGGTCTACCTCCGCCCGGAGACGGCGCAGGGCATCTTCATCAACTTCAAGAACGTGCTCGGCTTCGCCCGCAAGAAGCCGCCGTTCGGGATCGCCCAGGTCGGCAAGTCCTTCCGCAACGAGATCACCCCCGGCAACTTCATCTTCCGCACCCGCGAGTTCGAGCAGATGGAGATGGAGTTCTTCGTCCCGCCCGCGGAAGCGCAGCGCTGGTACGAGGAGTGGATCGGGATTCGCGAGCGCTGGTACACCGAGCTCGGCCTGCGTCCCGACCACCTGCGGATCCGCCCGCACGACCCCGACGAGCTGTCGCACTATTCGTCGGGGACGAGCGACGTCGAGTACCTCTTCCCGATCGGCTGGTCGGAGCTCGAGGGGATCGCCAACCGCGGCAACTTCGACCTCACCCAGCATGCCGCCCACTCCGGCGAGAAGCTCGAGTACTTCGACCAGCAGACCAAAGAGCGCTACGTGCCGCACGTGATCGAGCCGGCGGCGGGCGCCGACCGGGCGACGCTCGCCTTCCTCGTCGACTCCTACGAGGTCGAGGAGATCGAAGGGCGCTCGCGCACCGTCCTGCGCCTCCACCCGCGCCTGGCGCCGGTCAAGGTCGCCGTCCTCCCCCTCGTCTCCCGCGAGGGGATGCCGGAGAAGGCGCGCGAGATCTTCCAGGATCTGCGCAAACGCCTCCCCGCCGAGTTCGACGAGGGCGGCTCGATCGGCAAGCGCTACCGTCGCCAGGACGAGATCGGCACCCCGTGGGGGATCACGGTCGACGGCGAGACGATGGAGACCGACACCGTCACCCTCCGCGACCGCGACTCCCTCGAGCAGGTCCGCGTCCCGATCGACGGCCTCGGCGACGAGCTGGTCCGCCGCCTCGAAGCCCCCTGGAAGAGCCCGAAGCTGGGGTAGGCGGCCGGCGGCCGGAAGGGCCGGCGGCCGTCCGAGTTGCGCCCGGCCGTCCCGTCCACGGCCCTGGCAGGTTGTGGCCGTGGCCGGGACGGCCGGGTCCCGGGGAGAGGAAGAGGGTCCGGGCGTCCCCGGCGCGCCCGTGAGGAAGACGCAGGTTCCGTGACGAAGATCCATGGAAGGTCACGGTCTCGTCCCACCTCCACATCACCGCCACGACGTCCGTGCACTTGTACCGCCCA
>DASZUH010000295.1:0-2651 GCA_035547715.1 Solirubrobacterales bacterium | reverse complement strand
CCGGCGCCGACGATCGACACCTTGCCGATCTGCTCTTCCGCCTTCACCGTCAACGAGACGTCACCGAGCTTGGCGATCACCTCGCGCGCCATCGGCAGCTCGTCGCGGTCGACCGTGAAGGAGAGGTCGGCCAGCTGGTCGCCGCCGACCGGCTCGTTCTGGATGATCACGTCGACGTTGACGTTGGCGTCGGCCAGCGCGGTGAAGATCCGGCCCGCCACGCCGGGCTCGTCGCGGACGCCGGTCAGCGTCACGCGCGCCTCGGCGTCGGAATGGGTGACGGCGGTTACGAACGGGTTCTCCATGGTCTCTTCCTCCGAGACGACGAGGGTACCGGGACCGTCCCAGCTGCTGCTGCGGCAGTGGATCCGGACCCCGTGGTTGCGGGCGTACTCGACCGAGCGCAGCTGCAGCACGCGCGCCCCCGAGGCCGCCATCTCGAGCATTTCCTCGAAGGAGACGATCGGCAGCTTGCGCGCGTCGGGGACGATCCGCGGGTCGGCCGAGTAGACCCCGCGGACGTCGGTGTAGATCTCGCAGACCGAGGCCTCGAGCGCCGCCGCCAGCGCCACCGCGGTGGTGTCGGAGCCGCCGCGCCCGAGCGTGGTGACGTCGCGGCTGTCGGTCGAGACGCCCTGGAAACCGGCGACCAGCACGATCCGGTCCTGGTCGAGTGCCTGGCGGATGCGGTCGGCGCGCACGTCGATGATCCGCGCCTTGGTGTGGACCGAGTCGGTGACGATGCCGGCCTGCGAGCCGGTCAGCGAGATCGCCTCGTGGCCCATGTCGTGGATCGCCATCGCGCAGAGCGCGCAGGAGATCCGCTCCCCGGTGGAGAGCAGCATGTCCATCTCGCGGGCGACCGGGCGGGCGGAGATCTCGTGCGCCTGGGCGACCAGTTCGTCGGTCGTCTTGCCGCGGGCCGAGAGCACCGCGACGACGCGCTTGCCTTCTTCGCGCGCGGCGACGATCCGCCGGGCGGCGCGTTTGATCTCGTCGGGGCCGGCGACCGAGGTCCCGCCGAACTTCATCACGACTATGTCCGGTCCCTGCTCAGGCACGGCCACTGAGGATAGAGAGCGGTCAAGGGTTGCCGTGCCCTCGCCGATAACCGGGGATGTAGTGGAGCCGAAGACGAGCCAGATGCCGATGGTCGCGATGGATTCCGACCGGGCCCCGCAGGGCGGTCGGCTGCTGGTCGCGAGCCGTCTCGCGACCCTGCTCTCGCGCGCCGCCTCGGTCGAGACCGTCGCCCGCGAAGCGGTCCGGACGCTCCACGAGTCCTTCGACTACTACCTCGCGGTGGTCCAGCGGCTCGACCCCGACGGCGTCCTGCGGGTCGTCGCCGGAGCGGGGCCGCTGGCCGCGGAAATCAACGACTTCCTGGCGCTCGAGCAGGCGGTCGAGGAGGGGGTCAACGGCCGCGTCGCGCGCACCGGCCGACCGGCGATGGTCAACGACACCCGCCTCGATCCCGACTACCTCGGCCGCGGCGACGGGACCGACCCGGGCTCCGAGCTCTCGCTGCCGATCGTCGTCGCCGAGTCCAACTGGGGCGTGCTCAACCTCGAGCAGCGCGACCGCGGCGCCTTCGGCGAGGAAGACCTGCTGCTGGCGCACGTGGTCGCCGGGCAGATCGGCGCGGCGATCCACCGCTGCCAGCTGGTCGGCGAACTCGAGGACGCCTTCCTCACCACGGTCGGCGTGATCTCCGACGCGGTCGAGCTGCAGGACTCCTACACCGCGAGCCACGCCAACGAGGTCGCCGAGCTGGCGGTCCGGGTCGGCCGACGGCTCGGGATCGAGGGGGTCGAGCTCGATCGCCTCCGCTACGGCGCCCTCCTCCACGACGTCGGCAAGATCGGCATCCCGGCCGAGGTACTGCGCAAGCCGGGCCCGCTGACGGCGGAGGAGCGCGACCGGATGGACGAGCACACGGCGATCGGCGCCCGCATGCTCGAGCGGATCCCCTTCCTCGCCCCGGTCGCGCCGTTGGTCCGCTCGGCCCACGAGCGCCACGACGGCGGCGGCTACCCGGACGGCCTGGCCGGTGAGGAGATCCCGCGCGGGGCGATGGTGATCGCCACCTGCGACGCCTTCCACGCGATGACCTCGGACCGCAGCTACCGCCCGGCGATGACCCTGAGCGCCGCCGAAGCCGAGCTGCGCGCCCACGCCGGCACGCAGTTCGAGCCGAGCGTCGTCGAGGCGCTGCTCGACGAGCTCGCCGCCCGCCCGTTGCCCCTTGCCCGGGACGTGAGGGTTCCGTGGGGAAGGGGTCGCAGGGACGGGAGGAATTGCGGGCTCCCGTCACGGTCCCGCCCGATTCGTCACGGGGTCCACATGGCCTCGGTCACGTGGATCCGGGCCCCGGACGCCTGAGGAAGTCGGGAGGGACCGTGACGTTCCATCCGTCTTCGTGACGGCGACCGCACCTCCGGGCCTTCCCGGGCGCAACTCGGACGGCCGCCGCCCCCGTGCGCCGCCCCCGGCCGCCCCCGGGGCGCCGACTTGCCGCGGCCCGAACCCTTCCCCCGACTTCATGCGACGCTGGTCGGATGGCCGCGACGACCGCCGAGCAGACGACCACGGGCCTCGCGGCCTACCGGCGCGTCTTCGCGGCGCCGCGGGTCAGGCCGCTGCTCTTCGCC
>DASZUH010000294.1:0-7705 GCA_035547715.1 Solirubrobacterales bacterium | reverse complement strand
GGGGGAGGTCGGCGTCAGGTGGGTCGGGTCGGGCACGGAGCGGGCGCCGCTCGGTGATGGGGACGACCGGGAGGCGAGCTCTGTGGCGACGCCAGCCAAACCCGATCACCCGCTCGGCGATTCCTATTTGACGCTCGACGCCTCGCGCGGCAGCATCCGCGCCCATATTGTCGACCGATTAAGTCAGGAAAGAACGATGGAAGAGCGGATCCCGATCAACGCCTTCGACATGAGCTGCATCATGCATCAGTCGCCGGGGCTGTGGGCGCGGCCGGAGGACCAGTCGGTCCGTTATAAGGACCTGCGGTATTGGACCGAGCTGGCGCAGCTGCTCGAGCGCGGCAAGTTCGACTCGCTCTTCATCGCCGATGTGCTCGGCATCTACGACACCTACCAGGGGTCGGGCGACGCCTCGATCCGGCGGGCGATGCAGATCCCCGTCCACGACCCGGTGGTGCCGGTGTCGGCGATGGCCGCGGTGACCGAGAAGCTGGGGTTCGGGATCACGGTGTCGGCGACCTACGAGCAGCCCTACGCGCTCGCCCGCCGCTTCGGCACGCTCGACCACCTGACCGGCGGGCGGATCGGCTGGAACATCGTCACCTCCTATCTGGACGGCGCGGCGCGGAACCTCGGCATGGACCGACAGATGTCCCACGACGAACGCTACGACCTGGCGGCCGAGGTGGTCGACGTCTGCTACCAGTTGTGGGAGGGGTCGTGGGAGGACGACGCCGTGGTCGAGGACCGCGAGGCGCAGATCTACGCCGACCCGGAGAAGGTGCACGCGATCGACCACCACGGGCGCTTCTTCGACGTCCCCGGGGTGAGCCTGGTCGAGCCCTCGCCGCAGCGCACGCCGGTGATCTGGCAGGCGGGCACCTCGGCCAAGGGCCGCGCCTTCGCCGCCCGCAACGCGGAGGCGATCTTCACCGTCGCGCCGACGACGGCGACCCTCCGCGGCTACGTCGATGACCTGCGGCGCATCGCCGCCGAGGCGGGCCGCGACCCCCGCAGCGTGAAGATCTTCACCGAGATCTGCACCGTCGTCGCGCCCACCGACGCCGAGGCGAAGGCCAGGTACGAGGACTACCTGAGCTGGACAGACTACGAGGGCGCGCTCGCCTTCTACGCCGGCGTGACCGGGGTCGACCTCTCGCAGCTCGACCCCGACCAGCCTCTCGAGTACGTCGACACCGACTCCGCCCGCTTCGCCCTCGAGATCTTCTCCAAGGCCGATCCCGACCGTGACTGGACGCCCGCCGAGGTGGCCCGGTTCGTCGGCATCGGGGCGATGGGCCCGGTCTTCGTCGGCTCGCCCGCAACGATCGCCACCGAGCTCGAACGGTGGATGGACGAGGCCGACATCGACGGCTTCAACCTCGCCTACGCGGTGACCCCGGGCACCTTCGTCGACTTCATCGACCTGGTCGTCCCCGAGCTGCGCCGCCGCGGCCGCTACTGGGACGACTACGACGAGGGCACGACCTTGCGCGAGCGCCTCTACGGCCCCGGCCAGGCCCGCGTCCGCGAGGACCATCCCGCGGCCCGCTACCGCCGCGCCCCGATCAGCCTTCCGTAGCCCGGTGGGTCTCGCGCAGGTCCTGGTCGACCCGCCAGGTGGTGTGGGTTCGGATGCGGCGTGGAGGTTGATTCCGGGGGCGGCGGCGTCGCAAGCTGTCGCCCGGGGCCGGCGGCCGTCCGAGTTGCGCCCGGCCGTCCCGGCCACGGCCCTGGCAGGTTGTGGCCGTGGCCGGGACGGCCGGGTCCATGGGGAGTGGGGAGGGTTCGTGACGTGTGCCGGGTGGACGTGCGGGTGTCGCCGGGAAGGAGCGCGTAATCGGTGACGAAGCGCAGGCTCGGTGACGAAGACGCAGGTCCCGTGACGAAGACCCACGGAACGTCACGATTCGTCCCGTCTTCCCCAGGCGTCCGGGGCCTCCGTTCGCTGCTTGTACCGCATAGGGGTACAAACAGCGAACGGAGGGATCGGGGCCTGGATCGATGTGACCGAAGCCATGAGGACCCGTGACGAACCGGGCGGGACCGTGACGGGAGCGTGGAGTTCCTCCCGCCAGCTCCGGTCGTCGCTTGTTCGGCATGCGCGAACAAACGAAGACCGGAGGGCCCGGACCCCGACCGCCCGCCCGGGAGGGCGGTCGGCGCAGGGTCCGTGACGAAGGCCCATGCAACGTCACGGTCCCGTCCCACTTCCACATCACGCCCACGACGTCCGTGCACTTGTACCCCCTATAGGCGGCACAACTGCACGAACGTCCCTCCGCCCGATGTGGACCCGTGACGTTCCTCGCGGAACCGTGACGGAAGCCCGCACCTCCTCCCGTCCCTGTGCCCGCTTCCCGCCGGAACCCCCACGTCCCGGGCGTCTCGTGGCAAGCGGGCAGCCTGCCGGGGCCGCCACGAGACGCCCGGGACGCACCTCGGACGGCCGCCCCACCCGCGGATCGGCCGCCCCCGGAATCACCCATCCAGGGGGAAACGCCGCCGCCCCGACGAAGCACAAGGGGTGCCGAGCACCGATTCGATCCGCCACCCGCTCACCCGCACGCTGCTCGTCCTCACGCTGACGACCGGGGTCATCGACGCCGCCTGTTACCTCGGGCTGGGGCGCGTCTTCGCCGCCAACATGACCGGCAACATCGTGCTGCTCGGCTTCGGCATCGCCGGCTCGAGCGGGCTGCCGGTGGTGGCGCCGCTGGTCTCCCTCTTCGCCTTCCTCGCCGGTGCCGTGGTCGGCGGGCGGATGGCGGCGATGCTGCCGCCGAAAGAGGCGCACCTGGCCCGGGCGATGCTGATCGAGATCGGGCTGATCGGCTTCGCGACGCTCCTGGCGATCGTCTTCGACATCGCCCCCGACCGCTTCTCCGGCGACCTGATCATCGGCCTGCTCGCCTTCGCGATGGGCGTCCGCAACGCGACCGTGCGACGGCTCAAGGTCGCCGACCTCAGCACCACGGTGCTGACGATGACGCTGACCGGGCTCGCCGCCGACTCGCAGCTCGCGGGCGGCGCGGGCACCGGCGGCCCGCGACGCGGCGGCGCCGTCGCCTCGATGCTGGTCGGCGCGGTCGTCGGCGCGCTCCTGGTCAAGGTCGACCTGGCGCTGGTCCTGCTCGCCGCCGCCCTTTTGACCCTGGTGACCTGGCTCGTCTTCATGCCGGGCGCCGTCACCGCGGCGGACTGATCTAGCCTGCGCGGATGCCGATCTACACCGTCACCTGCCGTGGCAACATCGGGCGCGGCGTCATCACCCAGCTCAGCGACCGCGGCTTCTACCTGCACGACGAGCCCGAACTGGGATTCGAAGGCGACGGCATGAAGCGCCACTTCCTGCGGATCGAGGCGGGCAGCGCCGAGGACGCGATCCTCGTCGCCAAGGGCGCGATGGCGGTGGCGGGCGGGACGGCCCGCGACTACACCGCGACCGAGGGCGAGGCCGAGCCCGGGTGAGCCCGGCCCGCCGCCTGGGTCAGATCAGCTGCAGTTGACCGGGAAGTCCTGGCCGGTGACCTTGAAGGACTGGCCCGGTTTGGTCATGTAGAAGTTGTAGCCCTTGACCAGCTTGAGGTGCCAGCCTTCGAACTCGGTCTGCAGGAGCACCGGCCTGCCCGGCTTCTTCGGGGTCGCGCCCTTGCATTCGTAGAGCGTTTCGATGTTCTTGTCGGTGCTGAGGTACTTGCCGAGCGCGCGCACGACGACGCAGGCTTCCTTCGGTGAGATGCCCTTCGGGTTGACGGCCTCCCAGCCGGTCACCAGCGGGTGCTGGCACTCGTAGACCTTCGGCTTGGCGGCGCCGGCGGGAGAGGCCGAGAGCGCGAGCAGGCAGAGGAGCGAGGCCGCGGCGAGGCCGGCGGCGGCAAGGAGCGTCTTGAGGGGGGTGATGTGGGTATTCATGGCGACCACCCTAGATCCCCTTTCCAATTCGCGGACCTATATTCCCGCCCGTGCCGAAACGCTTGCGCGCCATCGAACTGCTGCGGCGCAAACCGGTCTGGATCGCGCCGATCGTCATCGGCGTCGTGCTGATCGGGCTGATGACGACGCTCTACCTCGGCTCCGCCGTCGACCCGATCGACCACATGCACGGCCTGCCGGTCTCGTTGGTGCAGAAGGACCGGGGCGCTGTCGGCGCCGGGCTCGAGAAGGCGCTGCTGGGCTCACCGGAAGTCTCGGAGAAGCTGGCGATCCACGTCGAGTCGATGGCCGCCGCCGAAGACCGGATGGACCGCGGCGCCTCCTACGCGACCCTGGTCGTCCCGGCGGGCCTGACCCGCGCGGCGCACTCCGGCGGCGCCGTCCTCCCGACCGTCGACCTGCTCTCCAACCAGCGCGCCGGGACGACCGGCGCGAACCTCGCGGGCGGCGTCCTCACCCCCGCGGTCAAAGCCTTCTCCGAAGCGATCAAGACCCCGGTCGTCGTCGAAGCGACCCAGTACCGGCCGCTCTCGACCAAGGCGGCGCTCGGCCTGAGCGCCTTCTACACCTCGCTGCTGATCCTGATGAGCGGCTTCATCGGCGCGACGATCGTCAACTCGTTCCTCGACGGGGCACTCGGCTTCGCGCCCAACGAGATCGGGCCGAAATGGACGATGAACCGCCCGACCCTGATCAGCCGCTTCCAGACCCTGCTGGCGAAGTGGGGGATGGCGGTGGCGCTGACCGGCCTCTTCGTCGCCGTCTTCCTCCTCGTCGCCGGGGTCCTGCTCGGCATGGACGCGCCGAGCCCGCTCCTGCTCTGGCTCTACGGCTGGTTCGGCGCGGCGACGGTGGCGGTCGGGACGCTGACCCTCTTCGCCGTGCTCGGCACGCCCGGGCAGCTGGTCGGCCTGCTCCTCTTCGTCTACCTCGGGCTCGCCTCGGCCGGCGGGACGGTGCCGCTGCAGGCGCTGCCGAGCTTCTTCGGCGCGATCAGCCACCTCGACCCGCTGCGCCAGATCCTCGGCGGCGTGCGCTCGATCCTCTACCTCGAAGCGCGCGCCGACGCGGGCCTCGCCGAGGGCCTCGTCGCCACCGCGATCGGCCTCCTCTTCTGGCTCGCCCTCGGCGCCTTCTTCACCCGCCGCTACGACAAGGCCGGGCGTGATCGCCTCGACCCCGAGCTACTGGCCTACGTCCACGAATCGGCCGATGCCTATCGCGCTCAGCGCGGCGGCACCAGCTTGTAGACGGCGCCCGCGGTGTCGTCGGAGACGTAGAGGGCGCCTTCGGGGCCGGGGACGACGTCCACCGGGCGGCCCCAGCGTTCGCCGTTCGCCTCCTGGAAGCCGCCGACCAGGGTCTTCGCCGGCAGCAGGGTGTGCTCCTTCGCGTCCCAGCGCAGCCAGAGCACCGCGGGCGGGCGCGGTTCCTGCCGGTCCCAGGACCCGTGCGCGGCGATCACCGCGCCGCCCGACCACGGCGCCGGCACCTTGGTCCCCTCGAGGAACGACATCCCGAGCGGCGCCGAGTGGGCCGGCAGGCCGACCTGGATCGGCTCGAGCTTCGAGCAGTCGAGCGCCTTGCCGCCGGGGTTCGTCACCGAATCGGGGATCAGCGGCACGTCCGCCAACGACCCCTTCGGCGTCGACTTCCCCTGTTCGGGATTGCACAGCGGCCAGCCGAGGTCGCGGCCCTGACCGACCGGGACGACCTCGTCGGGCGGGTGGTTGTCGACGTAGGAGCGGATCACCTTCCCGAACGCTTCGCTCTGGCCTTCGGCCGCGCCGTGGAACGGGTAGGGGATTTCGTCGCGGTTGTTGATCGCGGTCCAGACCGTGCCATCGGGCGCCACCGCCAGGCCCTCGCCGTTGCGGACGCCCTTCATCACCACGGTGACCTGGCCTCCTTCGGGCCCGACCGAGTCGATCACCCCGCGCGGCGGGTCGTAGCCGCGGTCGGCGGGGGAGGCGTTGGAGGAGCTGCCGACGTCGAAGTAGATGGTGCCGTCGGGGGCGACGGCGACGTCCTTCTGGCGGTGGATGTCGTCGCCCGCAGGCGTTTCGTCGGGCAGGTTCGGGGCGAGCACCGTCTGCCTGCCGACGGCGCCGTCGTGCCACGGGTAGGCGTCGATCTGGTCCGACTCGCCGACGTAGAGGACCCAGCCGCCGCCGCGCCGGGCGAAGGCGAGGCCCTGCGGCGATTCGAGCCCGGCGAGGACGACGTTCTCCTTCGTCGCCGTCCCCTTGCCGCCCAGTTCGATCACCTTGCCTTCGCCGGGGACGCTGACCAGCAGGTTGCCTTCCGGCGTCACCGCCTCCATCCGCGCGCCCGGCACCCGCGCCCAGACCGTGGCCGTCCAGCCCTGCGGCACTTCGAGCCGGCGCGGGGCGGAGAGTTCGCCGCCCTTCATCCGCGCCGGCACCTTCAGCGCCACGGTTTCGCGGCCGGTCAGCCTGGCGACGGGCGAGCCGGAGGCGGTCGCCGCACCGGTCGAGCCGCCGCCCGAGCCGCAGCCCGCGAGGGCGGCCGCGGCGAGGACCGCGAGGACGATGGCGGCGGAGTGGATGCGCCTCACAAGACGAGTCTTACCCATCCACCCGGGCGGGACTCAGGTACGTAGGAAGACCGCATGATCAAGCCGTTTGCGAAACGGACACGGGCGCGCTACGGTCTCCAGCACAAAGGCGCAGCGACGCAAGCCGCAAGACCCTTCGGGGACGCTCGAGGAGACCCCGTGAAAGGTGCGCCGGGCGACCTCGGCAATTCGAGTTGTCGAGGTCGTCGCACGTCGGGGTGTATAAGCGGCCGGTGACCTCCTGCGATGTCCTCGTCGTCGGTACCGGGCCGACCGGGCTGACGCTGGCCACCGAGCTGCGCCGGCGCGACGTCGACGTGCTGCTGGTCGACCCGCCCGAGGCGGCGGCGCGCCCGGAGGTGCGGGCGAAGTGGATCGTCGACTGTGACGGGTGTCAGATCCCGACCCGGTTCCACTGTCACACCGACCGGGACGCCGCCAACCTCGGCTGGAAGCTGGCCCTGGTCTGCGAGGGCGACGCCGATCCGAAGCTGCTCGACAGCTACGCGGCGGAGCAGGGGTCGCTCGACTACTCCGGCTCGCCGATCGTGGTCGAGGGGCGGGCGGGGAGGAGGCTTCCGGACCTGGGGTCGGTCACGGCCGGGGAGGGTGCGCCGAAGGTGCGGCTTCACGAGCTCACCGATCGCCCGGGCCACACGCTGCTGGCGGTCGCGATCGGGGACGGGGGAGAGGGGCTCGCCCGGCTGCATGCGCAGCTCGAGGCGCTGGTCGCCCGCTCGCCGCTCTTCGACGCCGTCTTCGCGCTCGCGACCGGGCCCGAGCACCTGCCGTTCGGCTCGATCCACCCGGAAGCGGCGGCCGCCCTCGGCGTCGGGTCGCTCGCCGTCCTCGCGGTCCGCCCGGACGGCCACGTCGGCCTGGTCGCCGAGCCCGCGACGCTCGCCGACGTCGAGGCCTACGAAGCGCTGATCAGGGGCGGGGCCGGCGGGCGCGGCGCGGCTTCACCTTCGCTTCAGGATCGCGCCTAGAGTGTCGGCGTGCCCGCCGCTCCCGCCACCGCCGCCCCGCCCGAGGTCCTCCACCTCTCGTTGATCCTCGGCGGCGCCCTGCGCGACGCCGACGGCACCCGCCTCGGCCGCGTCGACGACCTGATCGTCCGCCTCGGCGGCTCCGGCTATCCGCCGATCACCGGCTTCCTGGTGACGATCGCCGGCCGCAGCGGGCGGCGCT
>DASZUH010000293.1:0-11487 GCA_035547715.1 Solirubrobacterales bacterium | reverse complement strand
ACGGCGGTGACGGCGAAGGCGCCGCCGACGGCGATGATCCAGCCGGTCCGCCGGTCACCGCGGCGAAGGCGCGAGAGCGCGGCGATGCCGAGGCCCCCGGCGAGGGCCGCGCCGAGGAACCAGCCGGCCTGGCCGCCGAGCGCTTCGTTCAGCAGGCGGAACGGCCCCGTCGCGCCGCCGAAGGTCCCGCTCGCGCCCAACGAGCCGGGGCCGCCGGTCTGGCCTTCGAGCCGGCCGAGGCCGTTGTATTCCCAGATCAGCGACCAGATCGAGTTGTCGCCGGTGCCGGAGATCCAGGGGCGGCTCGCGGCCGGGGTCAGCCAGACGAGGGCCGGCCAGGCGAGCGCGACGGCGACCAGCGCCGCGCCCGCCCAGGCCAGCCTGCGGAGGGCCTCGAGGCGGCCGCACGGCGCCACCCAGAGCCAGGCGAGCGCCATCCCGGGGACCACCATCAGGGCCGCGCCCATCTTCGCCTCGAAGCCGAGACCGACGCAGACCGCCGCGGCGACGAGCCACCTGGTGGCGCCGTGCTCGAGGGCGCGGACGAAGCACCAGAGGGCGCCGACGCTGCAGAGGACGAGCAGGGCGTCCGGGTTGTTGTGGCGCGAGATCGCCACCACGACCGGGGTCAGCGCGAGCGCCACGCCCGCGACCGCGCCCGCGGCGCGGCCGAAGCGGCGCCGGGTCAGGTCGTAGACGAGGCCGACCGAGGCGACGCCCATCAGCGCCTGCGGCACCAGGATCGCCAACGAGTTGAAGCCGAAGATTTTGGCCGAGAGCGCCTCGACCCAGAGCGCCAGCGGCGGCTTGTCGACGGTCATCAGCCCCTTCGCGTCGAACGAGCCGTAGAGGAAGTCATGCCAACTACCGGCCATCGAGCGGACGGCGGCGCTGTAGTAGTCGTTCGCCCAGCCGTTCCTGCCGAGGCCCCAGAGGTAGAGGATCGCGGCGAGGACGAGCAGCGCCGCGAGCTCGGGCCGTGGCAACGGCACCGCGCGCAGGCGATCGCGCAGGCGGATCGGGCTCCAGGGCCGGGGGCGTGGGTGCGTGGCGGACTCCATCGGACCACGGTGGCGGCCGACCCTCGGAGATTCCTGGGACGCCCCTGGGACCCTCCCGGGTCAGCGGAGCGGCAGGTGGACGGTGAAGAGGGCGCCGCCCCCCGCGGGGTTCGAGGCCTCGACGTGGCCGCCGTGGGCGGCGACGAGGCCGGCGACGATCGCCAGGCCCAGGCCGGCGCCGCCGTCGTCGCGGCCGCGCGAATCGCTGTCGCGCCAGAAGCGCTCGAAGACCGCGCCGGGATCGCCGGACGGCAGGCCCGGGCCGTGGTCGCGCACCGTCACCGTCGCCCACCCCTCGTTCGCCTCAAGCCCGATCTCGATCGGCGTGCCTTCCGGCGTGTGGACGACCGCGTTGCGCAACAGGTTGCCGAAGACGCGACGGAGCGCGTCGCCATCGGCCCGGATCGCCACCGGCCCGGTCGGGCTCAGCGTGATCGACCGCCGCGGTGCCGCCGCCCGGGCGTCGTCACGGGCGTCCTCGAGCAGCTCGCGCAGGTCCAGCGGTTCGCGCGCCGGCTCGCGCACCTCGTCGATCCGCGCCAGGGTCAGCAGGTCGTCGACGAGCCCGCCCATCCGCGCCGACTCCGACTCGATCCGGGCCATCGCCCGCTCGACCTCGGCGGGCTCGCGCGCCGCGCCCATCCGGTAGAGCTCGCTGTAGCCGCGGATCGAGGCGAGCGGCGTGCGCAGCTCGTGCGAGGCGTCGGCGAGGAAGCGGCGCAACCGGCGCTCCCCCGCGGCGCGCTCGGCGAAGGCCGCCTCGATCTGCGCCAGCATCGCGTTCAGCGAGTGACCCAGGCGGCCGACCTCGGTGCGGTCGTTGTCGGGCTCGACCCGGCGCGAGAGGTCGCCCGCGGCGATCTGGCCCGCCACCTCGCCCATCCGCCGCAGCGGCCGCAGGCCGAGCCCGACCAACCACCAGGCGGCGAGGCCGAGGGCGATCAGGATCGCACCGCTGACGACGAGCTCGATCACGGTCAGGTGACTGAGGGTCGCGTTGGTGTCGCCGAGCGGGACCGCGACGATCGCCTCGGCGCCGCCTTCGAATTCCACCGCGGCGAGGCGGAATCGTTCGGAGCCGCCGCCGCGCTCGCCGACCGTGACCGGGGAGATCGATTCGGGCGAGGTCGCCGCCGGCAGGTTGGCGGGAACCTCGGGAACCGCGATCTTTTCGCCGAAGAATTCCGACCCGGTGGTGGAGACGACTTCGCCGTCGACGTTGCGCAGCTGCCCATAGGCGGTGTCCGGTAGATGGGCCGGCCCCGGCCCGCCCGGCCCACCGGCTTCGCCGGTCGTCCCACCTTCCACGCCCGGCCCGGGGCCGAAGGTCCGCACTTCTTCGTCGCCGGCCTTGCGCAGCAGGGAGGCGCTGACCGGCACGAAGGCCGATTCGAGCTGCTGGTCGACCCGGTCGTAGAGGTAGTTGTGGAGCGCCCGGTAGGAGGCGAAGTCGGCGGCGGCGAGGCCGAGCACCGCGAGCGCCACCAGCAGGACGACGAGGCGCGTCCGCAGTGACAGCTCCCGCGGCGAGAGCTCAGGTAGGCGGAAGGCGGAGCGCATAGCCCACTCCCCGCACGGTGTGGATCAGGCGCGGGCCCCGCGCCTCGAGCTTCTTGCGCAGGTAGCTGACGTAGGTCTCCAGGACCCGGGCGTCGCCGCCGAAGTCGTAGTCCCAGACGTGGTCGAGGATCTGCGCGCGGGTGAGCACGCGCCGGGGGTGGGACATCAGGTAGCGGAGCAGGCGGTACTCGGTGTCGGTGAGGTCGATCGGGTGGCCGTCGCGGAAGACCTCGCGGGTGTCGTCGTCGAGCTCGAGGTCGCCGAAGCGCAGGACGCTCTCGCCGCCGCCGGCGTTGCCGAAGCGGCGCAGGACCGAGCCGACCCGGGCCAACAGCTCCTCGATCGAGAACGGCTTGGTGACGTAGTCGTCGCCGCCGATCGTCAGCCCGCGGACCTTGTCCTCGGTGGTGTCGCGGGCGGTGAGGAAGAGGATCGGCGTGTCGTCGGCGCGCTCGCGCATCCGCCGCGCCACCTCGAAGCCGTCGAGGTCGGGCAGCATCACGTCGAGGAGGACGAGGTCGGGGCGAAACTCGGTCACCGCCTGCAGGGCGGCCCGGCCGTCGGCGGCGGTCGCCACCTCGTACTTGTTGAAGCGCAGGGCGATCGCGAGGACGTCGGCGATGTTCGACTCGTCGTCGACGACGAGGACCTTGCCCGCGCTCGCGCCCTTCGGATCGGCGTTCATCGAAACATCGTCTCGGAATTTCCTGTGGGAATCCTGAGAACCGCCCCGGCGGCGTGTCCCCGTCCGGTCGGCCCGCTCTCAGCGAACGCTGAGGCCCCGCCCACGCCGCTCCGACGGTCGCGGCGCAGAGTCGACGGCATGAGGCCGACCATCGAGATCGCGATCCCGGTGTACGACGAGGAGGCCACGCTGGCGGCGAGCGTGCGCCGCCTCGACGCGTTCTGCGGCGACCACCTCCCCTACTCCTTTCGCATCGTGATCGCCGACAACGCGAGCCTCGACCGGACTCGGGAGATCGGCGAGGCGCTGGCCGCCGAGCTCCCGTCCGTGGCCTACGTCCGGCTCGGCGAGAAGGGTCGCGGGCGCGCCCTGCGGCGCGTCTGGTCGCGCAGCGACGCCGACGTCCTCGCCTACATGGACGTCGACCTCTCGACCGGGCTCGAGGCCCTCCTCCCCCTCGTCGCGCCGCTGATCTCCGGTCACTCGGACCTCGCGATCGGCACCCGGCTGGCGCGCGGCGCGCGGGTCGTCCGCGGCCCCCGGCGCGAGGTCATCTCGCGGATCTACAACCGCCTCCTCCACCTCAGCCTGCGCAGCCGCTTCTCCGACGCCCAGTGCGGCTTCAAGGCCGGGCGGGCGGCGACGATCAAGGCGCTCCTGCCGCACGTCGAGGACCAGGCCTGGTTCTTCGACACCGAGCTCCTCGTCCTCGCCGAGCGCTGCGGCCTGCGCATCCACGAGGTCCCGGTCGACTGGGTCGACGACCCCGACTCCCGCGTCGACGTCGTCCGCACCGCGCTCGCGGACCTGCGCGGCATCGCCCGCCTCGGGCCGCGTGCGGCGGCGCCACGACGGCGGGGGAGCGAGTTGCAAGGATTGACGGCGTGCCCGATGCCTCGTCCCCGGCAGAGCGGTCCGGCACCGGGCCGCACCACCACGCGTCGCCCCTGAGCGCCGTCCGCCGCGAAGGCGAGCGGGTGACGCCGCTCGAGCTCTTCTTCGACCTCGTCTTCGTCCTCGCGATCACCGAGTGCACGACGCTGATGTCGCACCACCCGAGCTGGTCGGGCCTGGCGCAGGGACTGCTGGTGCTCGGCGTGCTCTGGTGGGCCTGGGCCGGCTACGCCTGGCTCACCAGCGTGATCGACCCCGAGGCGGGGGCGGTGCGACTCGTCTTCTTCGCCGCGATGGCCTCGATGCTGATCGCGGCGATCTGCGTGCCGGAGGCGTTCGGCAACCTGGCGCTGGCCTTCGCGCTGGCGATCGGCTTCTTCCGCGTCGCCCACATCGCGCTCTTCATGATCGCCGGCTCCGACGAGCCCGGCCTCCGCCGCTCGACCCAGGCGCTCGCCGTCTCGACCGCGATCGCGGTCGCCCTGCTCGCCACCGCCTCGGCCTTCGACGGCCTCCCCCAGGCCGCCCTCTGGGTGCTGGCGCTGGCGCTCGACTTCGGCGGGCCCTACTTCTTCGGCATCGAAGGCTGGCAGCTCGTCCCCGGCCATTTCGCCGAGCGCCACGGCCTGATCATCATCATCGCCCTCGGCGAGTCGATCGTCGAGATCGGCGCGGGCGCCGCGGGCGAGCTCGACCTCGGCAAGGGCGTCGCCGCCGTGCTCGGCGTCGGGGTCGCCGCGGCGATGTGGTGGGTGTACTTCGACGTCGTCGCGCTGATCTCGGCGCGGCGCCTCGGCGAGGCCGAGCCGGGGCGGGTCCAGAACGCGCTCGCCCGCGACTCCTACTCCTACCTCCACCTCTTCCTCGTCGCCGGGATCGTGGTGACCGCCTTCGGCCTGAAGGCGACGATCGAGGGGACCGGCGCGCACCTCGACTGGGTGACCTCCTTCGCGCTCTCGGGCGGGATCGCGCTCTACCTGCTCGGCCTGGTCGCCTTCCGCTTCCGCCAGCGGCGCACCTGGAACCGCTACAAACCGCTGGCCGCCGCCGCCCTGATCGTGATGATCCCGGTCGGGACCGCGATCCCGGCGCTGGCGAGCCTGGCGATCGACACCGTGCTGCTGGCGATCCTGGTCGCCCGCGAGCACGCCGGCTACGACGAGCGCCGCGACGAGCTGCGGGCGCGCAACACGATGACCGAGGCCGAGGCCGAGCTGGTCGCCGCCGCCGAGGAGGAGTGACCGGATCGGGAACCCTGAGTGTGAAAACCGTCTACACCGAGGACGGACGAATTTACGACTTCGACATACTGCCGTCCCTATGACGACTTCAAACGAGGTTCCCAAGCTCCTTGACGAACTGCTCCGGGCCGGGGCGCCCTCGGGCTACGAGGGACCCGCGGCCGACGTCTGGCGCAAAGCCGCGTCCGCGTTCGCCGAGCTGTCCTACGACGGCATCGGCTCGACGTTCGCCCGGGTCGGCAGCGCCGAGCCGCTGATCGCGATCGTCGGCCACATCGACGAGATCGGCCTGATCGTCACCCACATCGACGAGAAGGGCTTCCTCTGGTTCGAGCCGATCGGCGGCTGGGACCCCCAGGTCCTGGTCGGCCAGCGGGTCGAGGTGACCGGCACGAACGGCCCCGTCCCCGGCGTCGCCGGGCGCAAGCCGATCCACCTGCTGGAGCCCGACCAGCGCAAAAAGGTGGTCGAACTCAAATCGATGCACATCGACATCGGCGTCACCGACCGCGAGGAGGCCGAGGCGCTGGTCCGGGTCGGCGACCCGGTCGTGATCCGCACCGAGCCGATGCGGGTGGCGGGTTCGCGGCTCGTCTCCAAGTCGATGGACAACCGGCTCGGCGCCTACGTCGCGGCCGAGGCCACCCGTCGCTGCGCCGAGGGCGCCGGGCCGGGCGGCTCGGTCGTCGGCGTCGCCGCGGTGCAGGAGGAGATCGGCCTGTTCGGCGCTCGCACCTCGGCCTTCGCGCTGAAGCCGGACATCGCCGTCGCCGTCGACGTCACCCACGCGACCGACGCGCCCGGCGTCGACGAGAAGGAGCTCGGCTCGCACCCGCTCGGCTCGGGCCCGGTGATCGGCCGCGGCTCGACCCTCTCGCCGAAGGTCTTCGAGCTCCTGGTCGAGACCGCCGAGGCGGAGGGGATCGAGTACACGGTCGCCGCCAGCGGCCGCAGCACCGGGACCGACGCCGACTCGATCCAGATCGCCCGCTCCGGGATCCCGACCGGCCTGGTCTCGATCCCGCTGCGCTACATGCACTCGCCGGTCGAGATGGTCGACCTGGCCGACGTCGAGGCCGTCGTCAACCTGCTGGCCGCCTTCGCCTCCCGCACCAAGGCGGGCGTCGACCTGAGCCGCTGATCTGCCTGCGGTGTGCGAAACCCCGTCCCAGGGACGGGTTTCGCACACCGCGGCGCGGCGCGTCGCTCCTCAGTCGACGACGGTCAGCTCTTTCGACAGCGACGATAGGTTGCGGATCCCGTCGTCGGTGACGACGACGAGGTCCTCGATCCGCACGCCGAGGTTGCCCGGCAGGTAGATCCCGGGCTCGACGGTGACGACTTCGTTTGCCGCCAGCACGTCGTCGGAGCGCAGCGAGAGGCGCGGGCGCTCGTGGATGTCGAGGCCGACGCCGTGGCCGAGCCCGTGGCCGAAGTGCTCGCCGTACCCGGCGTCGGCGATCACCTTGCGGGCGACCTTGTCGACGTCCTCGCCGTTCTCGCCCGGGCGGATCGCGTCGAGCGCGGCCAGCTGCGCCGCCAGCACGGTCTCGTAGACCTTCCGCCCCTCCTCGCCGACGTCGCCGGTGGCGTAGGTCCGGGTGCCGTCGGAGCAGTAGCCGTCGAGCTTGGCGCCCATGTCGAAGACGACCAGCTCGTCGCGCCCGATCACGCGGTCGCCCGGCTCGGCATGGGGCTGGGCGCCGTTCGGCCCGGCGGCGACGATCGTGTCGAAGGAGAGGACGCCGCCGAAGCCGCGGACCTTGGCCTCGAAGTAGTCGGCGACCTCGCGCTCCGTCTTGCCGACGAGGCCGTTTTCGATCGTCTGCCCCAGCGCCGCGTCGGCGAGCTTCGCCGCCTCGGTGATCAAGGCCAGCTCGGTCTCGTCCTTGACCCGCCGCAGCCCCTCGACCGCGCCGCCGGCGGCGACCGCCTCGGCGCCCGCGGGCAGTTTCTCCTCCAGTTTGGAGAAGGTGCGGACCGAGACGTGGTCGTCCTCGAAGCCGACCTTGCCGGTCAGCCGCTCGGCGATGCCGCCGAGCCAGTCGCCGGTCACGGTAACGATCTCCCACCCGGAGACCTCGGCGGCGGCCCGCTCGGTGTAGCGGAAGTCGGTCAGGAAGAGGCGCACGCCGGGGCCGCAGATCGCCGCCCCGTTGGTGCCGCCGAAGCCGGTCAGGTAACGGACGTTGGTCAGGTCGGTGACGAGGAAGCGGTCGAGCCCGCGCTCGCCGAGGACCGCCTCGAGCCGGTCGCCGCGGCCGCCCATCAGGCCGCCACCCCGAGCTCGCGGGCGAGTACGCCGAGCGCCTCGCGATACCCGTCGACGCCCTTGCCGGAGATCTTCCCGACCACGAGCCCGTCGAAGACCGAGACCTTGCGCCAGTCCTCGCGCGCCTCGACATCGGAGAGGTGCACCTCGACCGCGGGGAGGCCGGCGACGTCGAGCGCGTCGGCGATCGCGCGGCTGTAGTGGGTCCAGGCGCCGGCGTTGATCAATGACCCGTCGGCGATGTCGGGCAGTCGATGCAGGTACTCCACGAACTCTCCCTCGTGATTGGTCTGGAAGAAAATCGGTTCGAGGCCGGCCTCGCGCGCCCAGCCTTCGACCTGGTGTTCGAGCTCCGACAGCGAGCCGCCGCCGTAGAGCGAGGGATCGCGCCGCTCGAGGACGTCGAAGTTGACGCCGTGCATGACGGCGACGCGGTTGCGCGTGGTGGCGCTCACTGGTTCATCAGCTCCTTCACGGCCGCCTCGACCTTAGCGGGGTCGACCAGCTGGCCGATCCGGGGTTCGCCGGGCCGCGCGAGGAGGACGAAGCCGACCCCGGCCGCGGTCCGCTTCTTGTCGCGGCCGAGCGCCTCGACGATGTCCTCGACCGCGAGCGGCACCTCGAGGTGGGTCGGCAAATTGTGCGTCGCCAGTATGGCCTCGACCTCGTCGCGGAGGTCCGACGCGTCGGCGAGGCGGAGCGCCGCCAGCAGCCCGAGGCCGACCGCCTCGCCGTGACGGTAGGCGGTGTACCCGGTCGCCGACTCGATCGCGTGGCCCACCGTGTGGCCGAGGTTGAGGACGTTGCGCAGGCCGGTGTCGAGCTCGTCGGCGGCGACGACCTGGCACTTGTAGCGCGCGCAGGCGAAGATGACGTCGTCGAGCCCACCCGGGTCGAGCTCCTTGATCGCGCGCACCCGCTCCCACAGCGAGCCGCCCGCCAGGAGGCCGGTCTTCAGCACCTCGACGAAGCCCGCGGCGAGCTCGTCGGACGGCAGCGTGCGCAAGGAGTCGACGTCGGCGATCACCGCGGCGGGCTGCTGGAAGGCGCCCGCGTAGTTCTTGCCCTCGGGGAGGTCGACGCCGACCTTGCCGCCGTAGGCCGAGTCGACCTGGGAGACGAGCGTCGTCGGCACCTGCACCACCGGCACGCCGCGCTGGTAGAGGTGGGCGACGAGCCCGGCGAGGTCGCCGACGACGCCGCCGCCGAGCGCGACCACGTGGTCGGAGCGGGTCGCCCCGTCGCGGGCCATCGCGCGCAGCACCTTCTCGGTGTTGGCGAGCGTCTTCGCCGTCTCCCCCGCCTCGATCTCCGCCGTGCCGGCGAGCGGCTCGAGCCGCTCCGCGTAGAGCGGCCCGACCGAGCGATCGGTGACGAGGAAGCGGCGGCTCTCGAGCGGCCACCAGCCGGCGTCGAGGATGCCGTGACCGACCAGCACCGGGTACTCGCCGCCGGGAGCGCTCGCCCAGAGGAGCTTCGTCCCCGCCGGCATCGCGGCGAGCCGGCGGATCGTCGGCAGGGCGCGGCGGACGATCTGGCGGTCGCCCATCGGCACCACCGCGTCGGCGAGCTCTTCGTAGAGCGGCAGGCGGGTCGCCAGCAGGGTGCCGACCGACTCGGCCGAGCTCGCCAGGGGACGGTCGGAGTGGGCGATGCGGCGCCAGGCCTCGGTCGCGTCGACCTGCAGCCAGACGACCGTGTGGCGGGCCATCGCGGCGCGGATCCGCGGCGAGAGCACGCTGCCGCCGCCGAGCGCGATCGCGCCGCCGTCGTCGGCCCGCTCCAGCAGCGAGCCGACCACCTCGGCCTCGCGCTCGCGGAAGCCCTCCTCGCCGTGGCGCTCGAAGGCCTGCGGGATGGTCGAGCCGAAGCTCCGTTCCATCAGCTCGTCGATCTCGGTCGTCGGCAGCCCTTCGGCGCGCGCCGCCGCCAACGCGGTCGACTTCCCCGCGCCCATGAAGCCGACGAAGACGATCGAGGGCTTCACCGCGCGTCTATGCGCGCCTTGTAGGCGTCGATCGCGCCGAGGACGTCGTCGATGTGGTCGCCGCCGAACTTCTCCCGGTAGGCGCGCGCCAGGGTCAGGCAGACCATCGCCTCGGCGACCACGGCGGCGGCCGGGACGACGGTCGAGTCGGTCCGCTCGCGCAGCGCCTGGGCCGGCTGGTGGGTCTCGGTGTCGACCGAGCGCAGCGGTTTGGTCAGGGTCGAGATCGGCTTGATCGCGGCGCGGACCGAGAGCGGCTGCCCGTTGGTCATCCCGCCCTCGAGGCCGCCGGCGCGGTTCGTTTCGCGGAAGTAGCCCTGCGCCTCCGACCAGAAGATCTCGTCGTGGGCTTCCGAGCCCGGGCGCGACGCCACGTCCCAGGCTTCGCCGATCGAGACGCCCTTGATCGACTGGATCGAGGCGACGGCCTGGGCCAGGCGACCGTCGAGCCGATCTTCCCAGGAGACGTGTGAGCCGAGCCCGGGGACGAGCCCGAAGGCGATCACCTCGAAGGTGCCGCCGAGGCTCTCGTTGGCCTTCCGCAGGCGGTTGATCTCGGCGACCATCGCCTTGCTCGCCTCGGGGTCGAGGGTGCGGACCGGGTCGTCGTCGATCCCGACGAAGTCGGCCGGGGTGAGCGCCTCGCGCTCGGCGGCGACCACCGAGGCGATCCGGGTGACGTGGCTGTGGACCTCGACGCCGAGCGCGGTGAGGAAGCCGCGGGCGATCGCGCCGGCGGCCACCCGCGCGGCGGTCTCGCGGGCGCTGGCGCGCTCGAGCACGTTGCGGATGTCGGTGAAGCCGTATTTCTGGGCGCCGACGAGGTCGGCGTGGCCGGGCCGCGGCAGGTGGACCTCTTCGGGTTCGAAGCCCGCCACCGGCCAGGGATTCATCCGGTCTTCCCAGTTGGCGTAGTCGCGATTGGCGACGAGCAGCGCGATCGGGCTGCCGAGCGTGCGGCCGTGGCGCACGCCGGAGCGGACCTCGACCGTGTCGGTCTCGATCCGCATGCGCCCGCCGCGCCCATGACCGAGCTGGCGCCGCGCCATGTCCCGGTCGAGCGCCTCACGGTCGAGGTGCAGCCCCGCCGGGACCCCCTCGACGATCGCGGTCAGGCCGGGTCCATGTGACTCTCCGGCGGTGGTGAAGCGGAAGGCGGTCATGAGCCCTCCACCCTATCGGCGAAGGACCCCGGCGCGGACGGCGGGCCGGGCTCGGGGATGGGCGCCTGAAGCTGTCGCCCGGGGCCGGCGGCCGTCCGAGAGGGATGCGGCCGTCCGAGTTGCGTCCGGCCGTCCCGTCCACGGCCCTGGCAGGTTGTGGCCGTGGCCGGGACGGCCGGGTCCATGGGGAGAGGTGCAAGGGTTCGTGACGTGCGCCGGGGGACGTGCGGGTCGTGCGCCGGGGATGTGCGCGTGTCGTCGGGAAGTGGCGCATGATCCGCCACGAAGGCGCGGGTCCCGTGACGAAGGCGCCCGGAACGTCACGCCTCCTCCCGACCTCCCGGGACCCGGCCGTCAACCTGTCGTCTTTGGTCGCCCTGTGGGCTACCAAAGGCGACAGGTTGGTCCCGACCCCCGGCGGAGGTGGCCGAAGACATGAGGATCCGTGACGAACCGGGCGGGACCGTGACGGGAGCGGGGAGTTCCTCCCGTCCCCGTGACCTTCCTCCGGGAATCACGCCCGTCGCCGGCCGGCGGCCCGTCCTCCGGCTGTCGCTTGTTCCGCATGGCGCAACAAGCGACAGCCGGAGGGCGTCGGCGCAGGATCCGTGACGGAGACCCAGG
>DASZUH010000292.1:0-5357 GCA_035547715.1 Solirubrobacterales bacterium | reverse complement strand
GCCGGCGAAGAAAAAGTCGCCAACGATCAGATCAAGGCGAACGAAGCCCTCGGCTCGTTCACCTTCACCGCCGCGGGCGAATAACCCGAAGCGGAAGATTCACGGAAAGGGCGGCCTCCGGGCCGCCCTTTTTCGTGGGCGACCTGGTCAGTCGGCGGCGCCGACGAGGCGCTCGACGCCGGACTGGTCGATCGTCCGACGCAGGCCCTCGTCGAGCTTGATCGTCGGTTCCCAGCCGAGCAGGTCACGAGCGCGGCCGATGTCGGGGCGGCGCTGCTGCGGATCGTCGGTGGGCAGCGCCTCGTAGACGATCTCCGAGCGCGAGTCGGTCACCTCGATCACGGTCTTTGCCAGTTCGAGCAGCGTGAACTCGTCCGGGTTGCCGATGTTGACCGGCGTGTGGACGTCCGACTCGGCCAGCGCGACGATGCCGCGGATCAGGTCGTCGACGTAACAGAAGCTGCGCGTCTGGCTGCCCTCGCCGAAGACGGTGAGCGGCCGGTCCTGCAGCGCCTGGCGGAGGAAGGTCGGGATCGCGCGGCCGTCGTGCGGTCGCATGCGGGGCCCGTAGGTGTTGAAGATGCGGACGATCGCCGTGTCGACGCCCTGCTGGCGGTGGTAGGCCATGGTCAGGGCCTCGGCGTAGCGCTTCGCCTCGTCGTAGACGCCGCGCGGGCCGATCGGGTTGACGTGGCCCCAGTAGTCCTCGCGCTGCGGGTGGACTTTGGGTCGCCGTAGACCTCGCTGGTCGAGGCGATCAGGAAGCGGGCGCGCTTCCACTTCGCCAGGCCGAGGATGTTGTGGGTGCCCTGCGAGCCGACTTTCAGCGTGTGCAGCGGCAGACGCAGGTAGTCGATCGGGCTCGCCGGCGAGGCCAGGTGGTAGACGAAGTCGACCGACTCCGGCACGTCGACGTATTCGGTGATGTCGGTGTGGCGGAACTCGAACCGCTCGTCGCGGATGTGCGCGATGTTCTCCAGCGAGCCCGTCTCGAGGTTGTCGAGGCAGAGCACGCGGTGTCCCTTGCCGAGCAGGTGCTCGCAGAGGTGAGAGCCGAGGAAGCCGGCGCCGCCGGTAACTACGCAGGTCGTCATGGCGACCGATGCTAGCGGCTCCTCGCGGACGACCGGGGGTGGGTCGCCCCCGACGGCGAGCCCAGGATGTCCGCGTCGCAGCTTCGGCGCAAATTGCGCGACTTCCGTTGGAAATTGGACGCCTTCGGGGGAGAGAACGGACCGCTCGGGCCCTTTGGCCGGCAGTGTTTGGTGCAACTGAATAGACCGGACGGGGAGAGTCGAACAACAGTGAGTCCGAGCAGGGGTGCGCGGGGCGAGGGCCCCGCGCTTGACGTCGAGGTGAGCGCGGCGGGAACGGCGGCGGGCGGAGCCGCCGCGCAGGCCGGGGCCCCGGCGGCCGGGGTGGGGGTTGCCGGCGGCGCAGCGGCCGAGGTTGGGGTTGACGGCGTGACGCCAGCCGAGGTCGGGGTTGGCGGCGCCGCAGCGGCCGAGGTTGGGGTTGGCGGCGCCGCACCGGTCGACGCGGCGGCGCGCAGGCGGATCGCGGTGGAGACCTTCGCCCGCCACGAGGCGAGCCTGCGCCGCACCGCCGCGCGCTACTCGATCTGCGAGGACGACGCCGATGAAGCGCTCCAGCGCGGGCTCGAGATCCTGCTCCTCAAGGCGCCGTCCGACGACCCGCGCGAACTGATCCGCTGGACCCAGACGGTGGTCAAACACGAGGCGCTGTCGGTCCGCGCCGAGCGCGAGCGCGTCCTCGCCGGCCCCGCCGCGATGCCGGTCCACCCGTCCGAGGAGGACTGGATCGCGCTCCTCCCCAGCGAGCTCGACGGCCCCGCCGAGCAGGCCGAGCGCCACGAGGCGATCGAGCGCAGTCGTGAGGCGCTGAGCACGCTGAAGCCGCAGGAGCTGCGCGCGCTGAGCCTGCTCGCCGAGGGCTACTCGTACCGCGAGATCGCCGACATCACCGGGTATTCCGCGACGAAAGTGAACCGGTGCGTCTCGGAGGGCCGGGAGCGCTTCCGTCGCTTCCTCGTCCGCCGCGACGGTGACACCCGCTGCAACGAGCTGGCGCCGCTCCTCTCCGCCTTCGCCGACGACGAGGCTGCCGCGGCCCACGTCGCCACCCTGCGCGAGCACCTGCGCACCTGCGCCCACTGCCGCTCGACCCTGCGCGCCTACCGCGCCGCCCCACACGCCGCGGCGGCGCTCCTCCCCGCGCTGCCGCCCACCCGCGGCGCCCTCCTCGACCGCCTCCACGACGCCTACGCGGCGGTGGCGACGCGGGTCGGCGGCAGCTCCGGCGCGTCGGACTCGACCCTCGGCGGGATCGCCTCCGCGGGCGGCACGCGCGGGGCCGGGATGACCGCGCTCGCCAAGCTGCTGGCGGTCTGCGCCGGGACGGTCGGCGGCGCCGCCTGCGTCGCCACCGGGGTGATCCCGCCCCTGGTCGACCACCCCGAACACGCGTCGAGGCCCGCGGCGAAGGTAAGGCACCACCGCCCGCGCGACCTCGCCCGCGACGAGACCGTCACCTCCTCCTCGTTCCCCGAATACGCGCCTGAATCGGCGGCCGAAATCGAACCCCGGCCGCGGGAAACGGCGGCCGGGGAAGGTGACCAGGCCACGGGAAAGGGCAAGGCGCAGGGCGAAGCGACGGCGGCCGAAAAGGAAGCGGCCGCGGCCGCGTCCTCGCCGCCGCCGAGCGAAAACGGCGCGACCGAATACACCGAACCGGCGCCGCCGCCCGCGCCGAGCCCCGAACCCACTGCGTCGACCTCCTCCGCGACGAGCTCGTCGGCAGCGACCTCATCCTCCTCGGCCAGCGCCATGAGCGGCGCGGACGGCTCGAGCGGCACCGCCGCCGGGGAGTTCGGGCCGTGAGCAGGACCGCCCTCAGCCCGCGCACCTTCGTCGCCGCGCTCTCCGGCCTCGGCGCGGTGGCGCTCCTCGCCGCGGTGGCGCTCCTCGCCCTGGCCGCGCTCCCCGCCGCCACCCGCGCCTCCGACGGCCGCGAAATCACCGGCCTCCAGGTCTCCGGCGGCGCCGTCTGGCAGGCCGAACCGAGCTTCGTCGTCTCCTGGGACCCGAACCCGCCGGGGAGCGCATCCGTCGTCCACTGGGCGATCGCCGACGCCACCGGCCGCGAGTTCAGCTTCGGCGAAGACCTGGACCACTACAGCGCGACCACCGTCCGCGTCCCGGCCACTCCCGGCGTCTACTGGTTCGAAGCCAACGACTGGCAAACGCACGGTTATGGGTCCGACGTCTTCGGGCCGATCGTGCGCGTGCCGCTCTACTTCGACGACGCGCACCCACGGCCGGTCACGATCACCGCACCCGCCTGGGTGGCGGCCGGGACCGTCGTGCCGATCCGCCTCTCCCACCCCGAGGCGCCGCTGCCGATCTCCGGCATCGAGGGCTACGCGGTCTCGATCGACGGCGTCGCCGGAGGCGTGCCCTGCGCGCGCGCCGATCGCTGCGCGGCGGCCGAAGTCGACCTGGCGCGCGGCGTCGACCAGGACTCGATCGGCCTCCCGGCCCCGCCGGAAGGCATCTCCTACGTCCATGCCGCGGCGGTGTCGGGGGCCGGGGTGACCTCGGCGACGACCGCGACGCTCGCCGTCGGCGTCGACGGGACGGCGCCGCGGGTGCGCCTCGAGGGGGCGCCGACCGGCTGGGCCGCCGGGCCGGTCCACCTCACCGCGCTCGCCACCGATGACCTCTCGGGCATGGCGCCCGCCGGGCCGGGTGGGCCGCTGACCGCGATCGCCGTCGACGGCGCGCCGCCGGCACAGGATCCGGGGCCCGCGGCGGGGGTGACGGTCGTCGGCGAGGGCGCCCATCAGGTCGTCTTCTGGGCCCGCGACGCGGTCGGCAACGCCGGCGACGGCAGCCTTCCCTTCGCCCACCCGGAGACGGCGACGGTGCGGATCGACGAAACCGCGCCGACCGTGCGCCTGGCCGCCGCCGATCCGGAGGATCCGGAGCGGATCGAAGCCGTCGTCGGCGATGCACTGTCGGGGCCGAGCCCGAACCGGGGCGAGATCGCGCTGCGCCCCGCCGGCTCCAGCGGGAGCTTCGAACCGCTGCCGACCTCGGTCGGACGCGGCCGCCTCGTCGCCCGCTGGAGCTCCGACGACTTCCCCCACGGCGCATACGAATTTCGCGCGACCGGCTTCGACGCGGCCGGCAACTCGGCGACCAATCGCGACGGCGGCGGCGCGGCGCTGGTGCTCCAGAACCCGGTGAAGCGCGAAGCCAAGGTCGCCTTCAGCTTCGGCGCGGCGACGCTCGTCTATCCGCGCTGCGCGCGTGCCGACGGTCGCCGTCGTTGCCGCAGCGCGACGGTCCGCTCCTTCGCCCGGCGGCCCTCCACGCGCACCGTGCCCTGCTGCCACGGCGCCGTCGTCGGCGGCCGCCTGGTCGACGCGAGCGGGACGCCGCTGCCCGGCCAGACGGTCGAATTGGTCGAGACCCTCGCCCCCGGCGCCGCCTCACCGTCCCGCCGCACGCCGCTCACGACCGACGCCGGCGGCTACTTCCACGCGCGGCTCGCGCCCGGCCCGAGCCGCCTGGTCGAGGCCGACTTCGCCGGGACCCACCGCCTCACCCGCGCCGTCGGCCGGTCGCTGCGGCTGCGGGTCCGCGCCGCGGTCAGGATGGGGGCCTCGACCTCCCGCGTCCTGGTCGGCGGCGCGCCCGTCGTCTTCAAGGGCCGCATCGTCCACCCCGACGTGCGGATCCCCACCCGCGGCCTACCGGTCGAGCTCGAGTTCCGCCTCCCCGGCATCCCCTGGACCCAGTTCCGCACCGTGCAGACCGACGCCGACGGCCGCTTCGCCTATCCCTACTCGTTCAGCGACGACGACAGCGCCGGCGTCCGCTTCCTCTTCCGCGCCTTCGTCCCGGCCACCGGCAACTGGCCCTTCGTCCCGGCCACGTCCCGCCCGATCGCCGTGACGGGATGAAAAGGCCGCCCCGCGAGGGGCGGCCTCGGTGCTGCCGGTGGTTTCGGGGGCCTGGTGGTTGATCCGGGGGACGTGGCGGCGCACGCCGGCGCCCGGGGCCGGCGGCCGTCCGAGGTGCGCCCGGCCGTCCCGTCCACGGCCCTGGCAGGTTGTGGCCGTGGCCGGGACGGCCGGGCGCAACTCGGACGGCCGCCGGCCCCGGCGCCGCCTCCGGGCGCCGGCTTGCGCCGCCACGTCCCCCGGATCAACCACCAGGCCCCCGAAACCACCGGCAGCAGCACCGAGGCCGCCCCTCGCGGGGCGGCCTTTTCATCCCGTCACGGCGATCGGGCGGGACGTGGCCGGGACGAAGGGCCAGTTGCCGGTGGCC
>DASZUH010000291.1:0-5325 GCA_035547715.1 Solirubrobacterales bacterium | reverse complement strand
GGCGCCAACGGCATCACGCTCGAGTATCCGGTGATCCGCCACATGAACAACCTGGAGTCGGTGGTGACCTACGAGGGCACCGCCGACGTCCACGCCCTGGTCATCGGCGAGGCGATCACCGGGATCCCGGCGTTCCGCTGAGGACGGCGGGGCCGACGAGGGTCGTCGCCGACGGCGTGCTCGCCGCGCCCGCCTCGGCCTGCCCCGGCGCGGTCCCTCGCTGCTCAGACTCGACGCCGGGCCAGAGCCTGGGCCTCCGCCAGGGGCGTGGTGCCGTCGCGGTCGGCCGCCTCGAGGACGTGGCGGACGGTCGAGCCGATGCCCTCGACGAGGTGGTCCACCGCGCGGCGGTCGAGCTCGTGGAGCTCGGCGTAGACGCTGATCAGCCCGCCCGCGTTGGCGATGAAGTCGGGCACGTAGGTGATCCCGCGGGTCGCCAGGGCCTCGGCAAGGTCGTCGTCGGCAAGGACGTTGTTGGCGGCGCCGCAGACGATCCGGCAACGGAGGCGCCCGACCGTCGGGGCGTCGATGACGCCGCCCAGGGCGCAGGGGGCGAGGACGTCGCAGTCGGCGAGGATCGCCGCGGCGGGGTCGTCGATCCAGGTCGCCCCCAACCGCTCGGCGAGGGCGCGGCGGGACGGGTCGAGGTCGGCGATCGTGACCTCCGCCCCCGCCTCGGCGAGCAGGGTCGCGAGACGGCCGCCGACGTGGCCCGCGCCGACCACGCAGACGCGGACGCCGGCCGGGGACGGGCTGCCGAAGCGCTGCCCGAGGCAGGCGCGGATGGCGGCGAGGACGCCGCGCGCGGTCACCGGGCTCGGGTCGCCGCTGCCACCATGCTCGTCGGGCAGGCCGACGACGTGGGGCGTGCGCTCGGCGATCACCGCCATGTCGGCGGCGTCGGTGCCGACGTCCTCGGCGGTCACGTAACGGCCGCCGAGCGACTCGACCGCGTCGCCGAAGTCGAGCAGCAGCGCCCGGCGCTCCTCGCCCTCGGGGTTGGGCGTCGGCGCGCAGATCACCCCCTTGCCGCCGCCGAGGAGAAGGCCCGCCGCGGCCGCCTTGTAGGTCATCGCCCGGGCCAGGCGCCGCGCGTCGGCGACGCCCTCCTCGTCGGACCCGTAGTGCCAGAGGCGGGCGCCGCCGAGCGCCGGTCCGAGCGCCGTCGAGTGGACCGCGATCGCGATCGTCGTGCCGCTGCGCGCGCCGGTGCGGACCAGCAACTCCTCGAAGCCGGCCGGCGACCGCCGCCGCGACACCGCCGGGTGGATCGCGTGCGTGCTCATCGCTCGTCACCTCCCCGCTCGAGGCCCGCCCTCAGCTCGCCGAGGAAGCGCGCCGCCTCGGCGCCATCGAGCGCCCGGTGGTCCCACGACATGCAGAGGTAGGACATCGGGCGGATCGCGATCGAGTCCTCGCCGTCGCGCTCGACCACCACCGGCCGCTTCACCACCGCCTCCAGATCGAGGATCGCGACCTGCGGCTGGTTGATGATCGGCGTCGCCAGCACCGCCCCGAACCGGCCCGGGTTGGTGATCGTGAAGGTGCCGCCGTGCACCTCGTCGGGGGCGAGCCGCTTCTCGCGGGCGCGCGTCGCGAGGTCCCCGATCGCCGCCGCCATCCTCTCCAGGCTGAGCCGCTGCGCGCGGCGGATCACCGGCACGATCAGCCCGTCGTCCAGCGCCACCGCGATGCCGAGGTTGACGTCCTCGTGGTGGACGATCTCCTCGCCCTCGATCGAGGCGTTCAGGATCGGGTGGCGCTCCAGCGCCGCCACCGTCACCTGGGCGACGAAGGCGAGGTAGGTGAGGCCGACGCCGCGCCGCTCCATCTCCCCGCGCAGCGCGCGCCGGCGCGCGGCGACCCGGGTGAAGTCGACCTCGACGACGGTCGTGCAGTGCGCCGCCGTGCGCCGGCTCTCGACCATGTGCCTGGCGATCTGCCGCCGCATCGGCGACATCGGCTCGCGCAGTGAATCGGTGTCCGGTTCGTACGGTGACTCGGTGTGTAGCCGCGGTTGTCCTTCGTCCTCTTCGAGGAAGGCCAGTAGGTCCACCTTGCGGATGCGTCCGCCGACACCGTGACCTTCGACCTGCTCCAGATCCACGTGTCGGTCGGCAGCCATTCGCCGCACGATCGGCGAGTAGACGCGCGACCGATCGTCCGGGTCCTCCGCGCCCTCCATGCCGGCTTCGAGCTCGGCCAGCACGGTCCCGACCGCGACCGTCTCCCCCGGCTCGACCACGATCCGCCCGAGCCGCCCGGCGGCGGGCGAGGGAATCTCGACGTCGACCTTGTCGGTGCTGACGTCGCAGACCGGCTCGTCGGCCTCGACCCAGTCGCCGGGCCGCTTGCGCCACTCGACGATCGTCCCCTCGGCGACCGAGATCCCCATCTGCGGCATCTCGATCGCGACCGCGGTGTCAGTAGGCGAGGAGCTCACGGCAGGCCTCCTTCATGTCGTCCGGCTGGGGCAGGACCGCCGCCTCGAGCGGCGGGCTGAACGGGATCGGCACGTCGGGCGCGGTGAGCCGTCGGATCGGCGCGTCGAGGTGCTCGAACGCCTCCGCCGCGATCAGCGCGGCGACCTCGGCGCCGACCCCGCAGGCCGCGGTGCCCTCGTGGGCGACCAGCACCTTGCCGGTCTTGCGGGCGCTCGCGAGGATCGCCTCGCGGTCGAGTGGCCAGAGGCTCCGCAGGTCGATCACCTCGATGTCCTCGCCGAGCTGCTCCGCCGCCGCGAGCGCGAGCGGCACCGCCGAGCCGTAGGCGATCACGGAGATTGCGCCGCCCTCACGCGCCACCCGCGCCTCCCCGATCGGCACCGTGTGCTCCCCCTCCGGCACCTCGCCGCGCACGTGGCGGTAGAGGCCCTTGTGCTCGAGGAAGCAGACCGGGTTGGGATCGCGGATCGCGCTCGCCAGGAGGCCCTTGGCGTCGGCTGCGGTCGCCGGCGCCACCACCTTCAGCCCCGGCGCCTGCAGGAACCAGGCCTCCGGGTTCTGCGAGTGGAAGGGACCGCCGGAGAAGCCGCCGCCCGAGGGCAGCCGCACCACCAGCGGCACCGCGACGCCCTGCCGGTAGTGGAGCTTCGCGGCGACGTTGACCAGTTGGTCGAAACCGCAGGCGATGAAGTCGGCGAACTGCATCTCGCAGACCGGCCGCATCCCCTCGATCGCCGCCCCGGTCGCGGCGCCGACGATCGCGTTCTCGGCGAGCGGCATGTCGAGCACCCGTTCGGACCCGAACTCCTCGGCGAACCCGGCGGTCACCTTGAAGGCGCCGCCGAAGGCGCCGATGTCCTCGCCCAGGCAGAGCACCGATTCGTCGCGCCGCATCTCGGTGCGCAGACCGTCGGAGATCGCCTCGAGGTAGGTGAGCTGGGCGGCCATCAGGCGACCCTCCTCTCGAGGTCGGCCGGTCCGCCGCCGGCCGCCGCGCCGGCGTCGGCCCATCCCGACCACGGCGCGGCGCCGTCGCCGAGCGGTTCCCAGCGCTCGGCGAAGACGCCCTCCGCGGCCGTCGCCGGGTCCGGCATCGGCGAGGCGAGCGCCCGCTCGGCGCACTCGGCGACCTGGGCGCGGACCTCGGCGCGGATCGCCTCGACCTCCGCGGCGGCGAAGCCGAAATCGGCGAGGAGGCGGGCCGCGTAGGTCTCGAGCGGGTCGCGCGCCTCCCATTCGGCGAACAGCTCGGGCGGCACGTAGCTCATGTCGTCGTGCGCGCCGTGGCCGTGCATGCGCATCGTCCGGCACTCGATCAGCGTCGGCCCGCCGCCCGCGCGCGCCCGCTCGACCGCCTCGTGCGCGGCGGCGAAGACCGCCTCGACGTCGTTGCCGTCGACCTCGACGCCGGGGAAGCCGTACCCCGCGGCCCGCCGCACCGGGTCGACCGCGAACTCCAGCTCGTTCGGGGTCGAGTAGGCGAAGCGATTGTTCTCGAGCACGAAGACGACCGGCAGCCGCTGCACGCCGGCGAGGTTCATCGCCTCGTGCCACTGACCGTTGGCGGTCGATCCCTCGCCGAAGAAGGTCAGCGCGACCCGGTCCTCGCCGCGCATCTTCATCGCCAGCGCCATCCCGTTGGCGACGCACGCCATGTCGGGCAGCATCGACACCATCCCCACGCAGCCGAGGCCGCGGTCGCCGAAGTGCATGTTGCCGTCCTTGCCGCCGGTCACCCCGTCGGCGCGGCCCATGTAGTTGGCGAGATAGCGGTCCGGGGTCACCCCGCGCACGAAATGCGCGCCGAGGTCACGGTGGAGGATGCACAGCCGGTCGCGCGGGGCGAGCGCGAACGCCGCCCCGACCGAGATCGCCTCCTGCCCGCGGCCGTCGTAGAACGATCCCGGCACCTTCCCCTGCTTGTAGAGCGACAGGGCCCGTTCCTCGGCGGACCGCATCATCGTCATGTACCTGAGCAGCCGCGCCCGGTCCTCGCGGGTGAGCAGCGCAGGCTCCAGCCGAACGTCGGCATCGATCACCGCGCTCGCGTCGCTGAGCGTCATATCTCTCGCCTCTCGGTTCTTGCCCGGCCTCGGGATCGCCTCCGCCCGGCAGCTTTGTCGCGGCTCCGGGATCACCGGTCACCGCGCCTATGGCGAGGGAGTCGAGGGATCCCCCCTCCTCCCCATGTGTCATTTGCACCATACGCCTCGCGGAGGCGTACCGCCAGCCCGGCCCATGGGCAGGAATCCGCGTCGAAAGTGCGGCGTCACCCGGATGCCGTCGCGCCGGCTCCGTCGTACCTTCGGGGCATGAGCGATCCAAGCGTGATCAGTCGCACCGTCGAGAAGACCAATGCCTGGCTGGACGAAATCGCCGCCGGGCTCGAGACCGACCGGAACGGCGCCTATCGCGTCCTGCGGTCCTACCTGCACGCCTTGCGCGACCGGCTCACCGTCGACGAGTCGGCGCAGCTGGCGGCACAACTGCCCGATCTGATCCGCGGGATCTACTACGAGAACTGGGATCCGAGCAAGGCGCCGCTCCGCTACCACGACCTCTCCGAGTTCCTCGATCGCGTCGCCGCCGAGGCCGGCCTGACCGGCGAGACCTCCGCCTCCTACGCGGTCACCATCGTCGCCGGCGTGCTTCGCCGACACGTCTCCGAAGGCGAGATCGCCGACGTGCTCGCCCAGCTCCCCAAAGACCTGCGCCCGATCCTCGAACCGACGCGCTGACCTTCCCGGCGCCTGGATGGTTGATCCCACGGCCGGACGTCGCGCTCAGGCGCGCGGCCGGCCGGGCTGCAGGCCGCTCCGCCCGGCCGAGTTGCGTCCCGGGCGTCTCGTGGCGGCCCTGGCAGGGTGCGACCGCCACGAGA
>DASZUH010000290.1:0-2339 GCA_035547715.1 Solirubrobacterales bacterium | reverse complement strand
CCATGCAAGGGACGAGGCCGGGCGATCTGCGGGCGAATCTGCCGCTGCCGCCGATCGAGGCGCACCGGCTCGAGTTCGGTTTCGACGACCTGCACGAGGTCCGCGCCCAGGTCGCCGCCGCGGCCACCGCGGCCGGCCTCGGGCCGACCCGCGTCGCCGATCTCGCCGCCGCCGCCTCGGAGCTGGCGGCCAACAGCGTCCTCCACGGCGGCGGCCGCGGCCTGGCGACGATCTGGGGAGACGGCGGCGCGGTCTTCGTCGAGGTCGCCGACGCGGGCCGGATCACTGACCCCGAGGCGGGCACCCGGCTTCCCGACCCCGAGGTCGAACACGGCCGCGGCCTCTACATCGCCAACCAACTCTGCGACGAGGTGTCGATCGAAAGCGGCGAGAGCGGCACCCGCGTGCGCCTGCGGGCGGGCGGGACGTGAGGGCTCCGTGGGGAAGCGGGCACAGGGACGGGAGGAGGTGCGGGCTTCCGTCACGGTTCCGCCCGGAACGTCACGGGTCCACATCCGGCCAGGGGACGTCCGTGCACTTGTGCCCCCTATGGCCGGTACAAGTGCACGAACGTCGTGGGCGGTGATGTGGAAGTGAGACGGGACCGTGACCTTCCATGCGTCTTCGTCACCGAACCTAGATCTTCGTGACGCAATCCTCGCCTTCGTGGCGGACCATTCGCTCCTTCCCCACGGCACGCGCACGTCCGCCCGGCGCCCGTCACGAACCCTCGCACCTCTCCCCACACACCCGGCCTTCTCGGCGGCGGCCACAACCTGCCAGGGCCGCCACCGAGAAGGCCGGGCGTAACTCGGACGGCCGCCCCCGCCCCGGGGCGCCGCACCCAGCCGCCACCGCCGGCCGCCGGCCTTGCGCCGCCGAGGATCAGCAGCCGGCGCCGGTGAAGGGGAGTCGCACGCGGCGGTGCGAGGAGTTGTCGCGCTCGTTCGACTCGAAGAGCAGGTGCTTGGGGTCGACCGTCATCGAGAAGACGAAGCAGCCGTGGAGGCCGGTGACGTCGATGTATTGCTTGTCATAGTCGGCGGGGTAGATGTCCGACCAGCCGACCGAGGTACCGAGGACGTCGCGGCGGATGCTCGGGTCCTGGTTGCAGCCGGGGTAGACGGCGCGGGTCGGCGAGCGCCGGCCGGGGCGGGTCCGCTCGAGGTCGCGCAGGCAGTAGTTCAGCTTCGGGCTCGTCCGCAGGACCGGGCCGCGGGTGCCGTCCGGGCGCACCTTGCGCAACTCGAAGCGCGCCAGTTGGTGGACCTTCCAGTAGGCGCCGCCGAAGTACTCGCCGACGTCGGTGAAATGGAGGCTCGCGTTCGTGTGCAGGGTGACGTGGCCGCCGCCGACCTTGTAGATGCGCTGCGTCACCCGCATGCTCTTCGGCCCGTCCCGCCTCCCGCGCACCTCGATCGGCCCGCGGCCGCGGCTCTCGACGTCGGAGGTCGCGTGGAGGAGCGTCCTGCCCTCGTACTCGGAGACGTACATTTCGCTCGGCGTGCCGATCCGCAGGTTCGGGCAGAGGAGGTGCCTCGCTTCCGGCCCGGTGCAGGGGTTCTCCGTCGTCGCGGCGGCCGGGGCGGCGAGGACGAGGGCGGCGGCGAGGACCCCGAGGGCGACCTTCACGGCCGGGAGCGTATCCCGGTATCGGGACCCATTGCTATGGTCGGCGCAAGCGATGGCCGACCTGCCCGAGAACTTCCAGACCGCCCCGCTGGCCGAGGTGGATCCCGAGATCGCGACCGTCCTCGAGCGCGAGCTGCACCGCCAGCAGCGGACCCTGGAGATGATCGCCTCGGAGAACTTCGTGCCGCAGGCCGTCCTCGACGCGACCGGCTCGGTGCTGACCAACAAGTACGCCGAGGGTTACCCCGGCCGCCGCTACTACGGCGGCTGCGAGGAGGTCGACGTCGCCGAGCAGTTGGCGATCGATCGCGCCAAGGCGCTCTTCGGCGCCGACCACGTCAACGTCCAGCCGCACGCCGGCGCCCAGGCCAACAACGCCGTCTACTTCGGGCTGCTCGAACCCGGCGACACGATCCTCGGCCTCGCCCTCGACCACGGCGGCCATCTCAGCCACGGGATGAAGATCAACGTCTCGGGCAAGCTCTACCACCCGGTCGCCTACCACGTGCGACGCGAGGACTACCGGGTCGACATGGACGAGGTCGCCCGTCTCGCCGCCGAGCACAGGCCGAAGATGATCGTCGCCGGCTGGAGCGCCTACCCGCGGCAGCTCGACTTCGCCGCCTTCCGCGAGATCGCCGACTCGGTCGGCGCCCTGCTGATGGTCGACATGGCCCACTTCGCCGGCCTCGTCGCCGCCAACGAGC
>DASZUH010000289.1:0-4127 GCA_035547715.1 Solirubrobacterales bacterium | reverse complement strand
GGCGCCAACGGCATCACGCTCGAGTATCCGGTGATCCGCCACATGAACAACCTGGAGTCGGTGGTGACCTACGAGGGCACCGCCGACGTCCACGCCCTGGTCATCGGCGAGGCGATCACCGGGATCCCGGCGTTCCGCTGATCGGGGTCGCCGCGCCCGCCCTCTAAGCTCACCCCCCATGGCGATCCGAATCGGCTACAAGGCGTCCGCAGAGCAGTTCGGACCCCGCGAGCTGCTCGACTTCTCGATCGAGGCGGAGCGGGTCGGCCTCGACATCGTCGCCATCTCCGACCACTTCCAGCCCTGGCGCCACCGGGGCGGCCACGCGCCCAACGCCCTGGTCTGGCTCGGCGCGCTCGCCCAGGCGACCGAGCGGGTCGTGATGGGGACCAGCGTCCTCACCCCGACCCTGCGCTACAACCCGTCGATCATCGCCCAGGCGTTCGGCACCCTCGGCGTGCTCGCCCCCGGCCGCGTCTTCCTCGGCGTCGGCACCGGCGAGTCGCTGAACGAGACGCCCGCCACCGGGGGCGAGTTCCCCGGCGCCAAAGAGCGACGGCGGCGGCTCGCCGAGGCGGTCACCCTGATCGAGCGGCTCTGGCGCGAGGACCGCGTCGACTTCGAAGGCGAGTACTACGAGACGCGGCGGGCGACGATCTACGACAAACCCGAGCAGCCGGTGCCGATCTTCATGGCGGCCTCGGGGCCGCTGGCGGCGAAGCTGGCGGGGCGGCGCGGCGACGGCTTCATCTCGACCAGCGGCAAAGACCCGGACCTCTACCGCGAACTGATGGCGAACCTCGCCGAGGGCGCGGAGAAAGCCGAGCGGGATCCGAACGAGATCCGCAAGATGATCGAGATCAAGGTCTCCTACGACCGCGATGCCGATTTCGCGCTCGAGGCCTGCAGGCCGTGGGCGGCGCTGGGCCTGACCCACGAGCAGAAAGCCGGGATCGACGATCCGATCGAGATGGAACGGGTCGCCGACGAACACGCCGACCAGGCGCACAGACGCTTCATCGTCTCGGACGACTGCGACACGGTGGTGGAAAAGGTCCTGCCCTACGTCGAGCTCGGTTTCGCGGACCTCGTCCTCCACGCCCCCGGCAACGACCAGAAGCGCTTCCTCGACCAGTTCTCGGCGGACGTGCTGCCGACCCTGCGCGAGGAGGCCGAGAAGCGGGCGAACGACGGCGGCTGAGGTCGGTTGTGGCGCCGTCGGGCGGGGCATGACCTGGGCGCCCGGGTCTTACCTAAGGGTCACCCGGCAGGGTATGAGGCGACCACAAACCAGCGAGCGGAGGTACCGAAGATGAGGGCGATCGTCGTGCGGGGAGAGCGTGAGCTGTCGGTCGAGACGGTGCCGGACGCGACGATCGAGGCGCCGGGCGACGCGTTGCTGCGGATCACCTCCTCGGCCATCTGCGGCACCGACCTCCATATCTACGACGGGCGGATGGGCGACGTCGCAGGGATGGTCATCGGGCACGAGCCGCTGGGGATCGTCGAGGCGGTCGGCAGCGACGTGACGAACGTGCGGGTCGGCGATCGCGTCGTCGTCCCGACCCACATCTGCTGCGGCTTCTGCGCCGAGTGCGTGGCCGGTCGCAGCGGCCTCTGCCTGACCAACAACCCGGGCTCGGCCGGCGCCGCCTACGGCTACCCCGGCATGGGTGGGTACCGCGGCTGCCAGGCCGAGTACGTGCGTATCCCGCGCGCGGATTCCAACTGCCTGAAGCTGCCGGGCGAGGCCTTCGACGAGTATGAGCGCGACTTCGTCCTGCTCGCCGACGCCTTCCCGACCGGCTACCACGCGACCGAGCTGGCGCGGGTCAAGGCCGGCGACACGGTCGCCATCTTCGGCGCCGGCACGATCGGCCTGATGGCCGGGCTCTCCGCCCGGCTGCGCGGGGCGGCGGAGGTGTACGTCGTCGACTACATCGCCGAGCGCCTGCGCCGCGCGGAGGAGCTTGGCTTCGAGCCGGTCGACTTCACCGCCGTCGATCCGGTCGAGGAGATCCGCGAGCGGCTGAGGGCGACCCGCCGCGGGCGCGCCTACCGCGGCGAGGAGGCGGACCTCGGCGTCGCCTGCGGGATCGACGCGATCGGCTTCCAGGCACGGGCCCGCGCCGTCCCGGAGGTCGAAGACCGCAACTGGGTGATCGCCGCGCTCTCCGAGCTCGTCAAGCCCGGCGGGAGCATCGCGATCATCGGCGTGTTCCTCGACCACGATCACGGCCTCGAGGGTGGGCCGGAGGCCAAGGGCGTGATCCAGGTCCCGTGGGGGACGCTCTTCAAGAAGGGCATCACGGTCGGCCTCGGGCGCGACCACGACCTCCGCTACAACCGTCGCCTGCGCGACCTGATCGTCGCCGGCCGGGTGCGGCCCTCGGAGGTCGTCTCGCACGAGCTGCCGCTCGCCGATGGCCCCGAGGCGTTCCGGCGCTTCGACGCGCGCCAGGACGGCTACCTCAAGGTCATCCTGCATCCCTGACGGGGACCGGCGGGGAGCTTCCCGGGGAGCTTCCGCTTATCCCGGCAGCTCCGGCGGCGCCGAGCGGTAGGTCGCGGGCGTCGCCGAGAGGCGGATCGGGTTGCGGGTGAGCGACACCGTGCCGCCGTCGGCGCGGGGGATCTCGACGGTCGGGTCGAGGCCGAGCCGTGCGGCGAAGGCGAAGGCGGCGCCGAGGTCGTTGACCTGGCCGGCGGGGACGCGCCGGGCGAGCAGCGCCTCGGCCCAGGCGGCGGCGGGGCGGGCGGCGAGCAGGCGCTCGAGCTCGGCACCGAGCGCCTCGCGATGCTCGACCCGCGCCGGGTTGGTGGCGAAGCGCGGGTCGGCGGCGAGCCCGGGCGCGCCGAGCTCCTCGCAGAGCGCCGCGAACTGGCGGTCGTTGCCGACGGCGAGGACGAGCTCCCCCTCGGCGGTCGGGTAGACCTCGTAAGGGGAGATGCTCGGGTGGCGGTTGCCGAGCCGCCGCGGGACGACGCCGGCGACGGTGTAGGCGGAGCCCTGGTTGACGAGCGAGGCGAGCAGCGCCGAGAGCAGGTCGACCTCGACCAACTGGCCCTCGCCGGAGGCGTCGCGGGCGCGCAGGGCGACGAGGATCCCGACCGTCGCGTAGAGCCCGGCCAGCACGTCGACCAGCGCGACGCCGACCTTCATCGGCTCGCCCTCGGGCTCGCCGGTGACGCTCATCAGCCCGCCGAGCGCCTGGATCAGCAGGTCGTAGCCGGGCAGCTCGGCGCCGCCGCCGGTGCCGAAGCCGGTGATCGAGCAGTAGACGAGCCGCGGGTTCTCGGCGCGGAGCGTCTCGTGGTCGAGCCCCTTCGAGGCCATCAGGCCGGGGCGGAAGTTCTCGACCAGGACGTCGGCCTCGCGGGCGCGGCGGCGCAGCTCGTCGAGCCCCGCCGCGGTCGACATGTCGACGACGACGCTCTCCTTGTTGCGGTTCACCGACTGGAAGTAGGTCGCCTCGCCCCGCTCGTCATAGGGCGGGCCCCAGGAGCGCGTCTCGTCGCCACCGCCGGGCCGCTCGACCTTGGTCACCTCGGCGCCGAAGTCGGCGAGCAGCATCGTCGCGAAAGGCCCCGCGAGGACGCGCGAGAAGTCAAGGATCTTCAAGCCCCCGAGGCCCGAAGCGCGCAGTTCTCCCTCCATCCACCGAACCTAGATGATTGATCCCACGGCCGGGCGTCGGGATCGGGGTTGCGGTTCGGGCCCCGTGGCTCGCGGCCGCGGCGCCCGTCCGAGTTGCGGGACGTGAGGGTTCCGCATGCCTTCAGTCACCTGGAGGCCGGGACATGACGCCTACCGGACTCTGACCCCACCATGGTGGGGTCAAAGTCCGGTAAATGGATCTGCGCGATGAGGAAGTCGGGACGGACTGTGACGTTCCATGAGGTCCGTGACGCCGGAGGAACATGGGACGTTTCGGGCGTCTTCGTGACGGGACGCGCACGTCCCTCAGGGTGGAGGGTTCGGGACCTGTGCCCAAGGGACGTGCGCGTCCCGTGGGGGAGAAGCGCATGATCGGCCACGAAGGCGAGGATTCCGTGACGAAAGCCGATGGGACGTCCCGGTCCCTCCCCACTCTCACATCACGCCCACGACGACTGGTCACTTGTCC
>DASZUH010000288.1:0-19792 GCA_035547715.1 Solirubrobacterales bacterium | reverse complement strand
TGACCAGGGAACTGTCCCGGGGGCTCTCGCTCACCGGTCTCGCCGACTTCGAACAGGCTCGGGCGCGGCTCGATCGCCTCGCCCGTGCCGTCCCGCTCGACGAGCCGTGGCGGGCGCGGCGGGCGCGGCGGCTGGACGCCGAGACGTTCGCCTCCTGGGTCCACCGCAACTGCCGCACGTCGACCGGGCGCACGCTGTGGGAGCTGGCCTGCGAGGCGGTCTTCGCCTGCGAGCCCGGCGACGTGTCCCTCCTCCACGTCCTCTTCTACGTTCATTCGGCGGGCGGCTGGAACCTGCTCCTCGGCACCGGCGGCGGCGCCCAGCAGGATCGGTTCCGGGGCGGGTCCCAGCGGATCGCCGAGCTGCTCGCCGCCGAGCTGGGAGAGGAGGTCGTGCGGCTGGGACAGGCGGTGACGCGGATCGAGTACGGCCCGGCCGGCGTCGCGGTCGAGGCGCGGGCGACCGACGCCGGCGACGGCCTGCGGCTGCGGGCGCGTCGCGCGATCGTCGCGATCCCGCCGACCCTGGCCGGGCGGATCGACTACGAGCCGCCGCTGCCCGCCGCCCGCGACCAGCTGACCCAGCGCATGCCGCAGGGCAGCGTGATCAAGACGATGGCGGTCCACGAGCGGCCGTTCTGGCGTGACGACGGCCTCTCGGGGCAGGCGAGCAGCGACGTCGGACCGGCCCGCGTCACCTTCGACAACTCGCCGCCGGAGGCCGGCGTCGGCGTGCTCCTCGGCTTCCTCGAGGGCCGGGCGGCGCGCGAATGGGTCGGCCGCCCCGCCGCCGAGCGCCGCGAGGCCGTGCTCGCCGGGCACCGCCGCCTCTTCGGCCCCGCGGCCGCCCGCCCGGCGCGTTTCGTGGAGAAGGCCTGGGCCGAAGAGCAGTGGACGCGGGGATGCTATGGCTGTCTGATGACGACCGGCGCCTGGACCGCATTCGGGTCCGCCCTGCGCGCCCCGGTCGGACCCCTGCACTGGGCGGGCGCGGAGACGGCGACCGTCTGGAGCGGCTACATGGACGGCGCCGTCCAGTCTGGCGAACGGGCGGCGGCCGAGGTGGCGGCCGCGGCCGAGATCGCTTTTGGTACGTAGTTGTCACATTTCTTTTAATTCCTCGATAAGCTTGCGCGAAGTTGCCTAAGTAATAGGCCGACTTTTAATAAACCTAGATCGGAGCACCGGGAGGCCGTGGCAGGGATGCGCTCCCGGGATGCGGGAAGTGGGGGCGAAGCAATGGCTGTTGACCGGACGGCGCGACCGCGCGATGGCGAAAACCTCGACGGGACCGGGAGGGCGGCTCGATGGGGCCGGTGACGATCGGCAGCCGGATCGTCGATCCCGCGCTGCGACGGGCGGACCTCTGCGCCCGCCTGAGGACGCGCCTGTCCGAGGTCGAGGAATCGATCGCGACCAAGCTGACCGGCACCGAGCTCGGCTCCTCGGTCGCGGGCGAGCCCGACCTCGAACGCGGCCAGCGCGAATCGATCCGCGCCTGCGTCGACCTGACGCTGCTGGCGATCGAGCTCGACTCCGACTGGGACGAGGTGTCGGTGCCGCCCGCGGCGGTGATGCAGGTGCAGCGGGTCGGCCGCCTCGGCCTCTCCCTGCAGGCCGTTCTCAGCCGTTACACCGACGGCTACGCGGTGCTCTGGGACTACCTGCTCGAGGAGATCGAGGCCACCGAGATGCCGGAGGACGAGCGCGCCGCGCTGCTCCGCTCCACCTCGCGCCGGCTGGCGCTGGTGGCGGCCAAGGTGCTGCCGCTGGCGGCGGCCAAGCACACCGAGGCGGCGGCGCTCGGCAGCCAGTCGCGGCAGGAGCGCGCCGCGGCGATCGCCGAGGCGCTCCTGAACTGCGCGCCGGTCTCCACCGACGAGCTGCCCTACGACGTCGAGGGCCGCCACGTGGCGATCGTCGCCACAGGCGCCGGCGCCGAGGTCGTCGTCCGCCGCCTGCTGGCGCGCGAAGGCCGCTCCTCGCTCGTCCTGCCCCGGGCCGACGGGGCCATCTGGGCCTGGCTGCAGACCGACAAGGTCCCCGACCTCGCCGCGCAGCGGATCGACCGGGCCGACGGCGTCCGCGTGGCGGTCGGCGAGCAGGCCTCGGGCCGGGCCGGGTTCCGTGCCTCCCACCGGCAGGCGCAGGCGGCGATGGCGGTGGCCCTCTGCCAGCGCAATTTCATCACCCGCTACGCCGACGTCCTGCTGCTGGTGCCGGCGGTGGCGGACCGCGAATGCGGCGACTCGCTGATCTCGATCTACCTCTCGCCGCTGGAGGAATCGCGCGAGCGGAACCCGTCGCTGAAGGAGACGCTGCGTGCCTACTTCGAGTCCGAACTGAATACCTCGGCGACCGCGGCCCGGCTGAACGTCGACCGCCGCACGGCGATGACACGGTTACGGGAGATCGAGGAGAGGCTGGGGTTCATGATCCACGTCCGTCACGCCGAGCTCGAAGTCGCGCTGCGGCTCGACGAACTCCGCCACCGCGAGGCGCTGCTCGGGTTGGCCGGCGAGGTGTCCAAGCTGGACAGCGGTCACATCGCCGGCTCCTCACATTGATGTAGCGGCCCCCCGGACCTCGCTGTTAAACATGCTGATAGCTCGAATTCGGTACGTCCTCGTAATGGCTCTCGTGTCGGAAACGCGGCTGGTTGAAGAGGCGATGCGAACTATTCGGAGGCGCGTGACGTGGGGGCAGACAGGGGTTCTTTTCACCTTTCGATAGTCGGTGCGGGTCCCAGCTGCACCTACGTACTCGAGCGGCTGGCGGCGACCGCACCCGACCTGCCGGAGGACGTCGACCTGCGGATCGACATCTACGACCGCGGCGGTCACTTCGGGGCGGGTGCGGTGCACAGTACGGCGCAGCCGAAGACGAGCTACCTCAACCGGATCGTCGGGCAGGTCTCCTTCGCCGCCGACCCCAGCGTGCGCGGCGCGGGCCGCCTGCTCGACCCGATCCGGCGGCCGACGCTCCACGAGTGGTGTCGGGAGCACTTCGAGAAGTCCGGCGACCCCGACTTCGACCTCGCCCCGGAGGACTGGCCGAAGCGCTACATGCACGGCCTCGCGCTGCAGGACCGCTTCGAGGAATACCTCGATCTGCTGCGCTCGCGGCCGGGGATCGCGGTCGACCTCCACGCGGCCGAGGTCGTCGACGTGATCGACCGCGGCGATCGGCTCGAGCTGGTGACCGACGCCCCCGCGGAGCCGCGGACCGCGGACCACGTGCTCTTCGTCACCGGGCACTCGTCCAACGATCCCCGTCACTTCCGCCGCCGGCGCGATCTGCTCGAGTTCGCCGAGGCGCGGAGCTCATGCCGTTACGTCGCCGCCGCCTACCCGTTGGAGGAGCGCATCCCGGCGGAGGCCTCGGGCCCCGGCTCGGTCGTCGCCTGCAACGGGATGGGGCTGACCGCGATCGACCTCGTCCTCTACCTGACCGAGGCCCGCGGCGGTGCGTTCCTGCGTGGGGAGGGCGAGCGCCTCCACTACGTACCGTGTGGGCGCGAGCCGAACCGGATCGTCCCTTTCGGCGAATCGGGACTGTTCACCTTCGCCCGGCCGTTCAACGGTAAGGAGCGGGACCTCGACAACCTGACCCACCGTCCGCTGTTCCTCACCGTCGACGCGATCGACGCGCTGCGCGACAACGTCGGCGTCACCGCCCCGGGCGGTGACCGGAGTCGGCGGCAGCTCGACTTCGAGCGTCACATCTTCCCCGTCCTCCTACTGGAGATGGCCTGCCTCTATTACCGCACCTTGCTGGGGCCCCGGTTCGGCGACCGCGCCCGCGAGCGGGCGGACGCCGACTACCGTCGGTTCCTCGCCGGCGCCGGGTCCGCCGGCGATCCCCAGGCGCTGCTGGCCGCGGTCGAGCGACTGGTCGACGAGGCGGTCGCCGTGATCGACCCGGTGATGAGGGGCGAGGTCGAGCCGGCGGACGCCCTCGCTGCCGCCGCAGACTGGGACCGCCGCGCGGCGTTCGCCCGCCACCTCGAGGTCGTCTTCGGGCAGGTCGTCGCGGCGGAGGCGCTCGACCGGATCGAGGGCGGCGAGGAGGCCGCCGCCGTCCTCGCCGGGCTCCGCTCGCCATTCGGGCACGAGCCGCTGCTCGCCGACAAGCGCTTCTCCTGGCGCGCCGCGATCGAACCGATCGACGCCGCCGCCCAGGGGTCCCCGGAGGACTACCGCCAGGCGATGCTCGACTTCTTCGAGCGCGACCACAGGTGGGCCGCGCAGGGGAACCTCGACAACCCGGCGAAGGCGGCCGCCGACGGGGTCTGGCGCGACGTCCGCCAGGTGCTCGCCTACGCGGTCGATTTCGGCGGCCTCACCCCGGACTCCCACCGCGCCTTCCTCGAGACCTACATGCGCCACCACAACCGCCTCGCCAACGGCGCGGGCCTCGAGGTGATGGAACGGATGCGGGCGCTCGCCGAGGCGGGCATCCTCGACGTCTCGGTCGGCCCGCACGGCCGCGTCGAGGCCGATCCGCAAAGCGGTCGCTTCCGCGTCATCGGCGGCAGGACCGGCGCCGCGATCGAGGCCGACACGCTGGTCGAGGCGGTCGTCCACCCGTTCGACCCGGAGCGCGACGAGCTGCCGCTCTACCCGAACCTGCTGCGCCGCGGCCTCGTCCGCAAGTGGCGCAACCCCGGGCGCGGCAAGGACGGCGAGGGCTACGAGCCCGGCGGCCTCGACCTCTCGCCGCAGTTCCACCCGCTGCGGCCCGACGGTGAGGTGGACGCGCGCCTCACCCTGCTCGGGCCGCCCAGCGAGGGGGTGATGTTCTTCCAGCTCGGCGCCCTGCGCCCGAACCAGGACCACCACGTGATGCGCGACATCCTCTGCTGGCTGGAGGAGTTCCGCAATCAGGTCCAGGCCGCCTCCGACCGGTCAGGTGACTCACAGCGCCATGGTGTGGGGACGGTGGGAGGCGCCGTCGTCGAGAATCGGATCCGGATCAGCGAGGAGCTGCCCGCGGCGGCGCTGCGCCGGCTGCTCGGACGGGGGCCGATCATGCGCGTGGGCGGCGTCCACGACGCGCTCTCCGCCCTGGTGGCGGAGGGGTGCGGGGTCGACGCGCTGTGGGCGAGCGGCCTCGGCATCGCCGCCAGCCACGGCGTGCCCGACGCGAACATCCTCACCCTCGGCGAGGTCCGCGACGCCGCCCGGCTGATCGCCGGCGCCAGCTCGCTGCCGGTGATCGCCGACTGCGACACCGGCTTCGGCGAGGTGCGCAACCTGCGCCGCACGGTCGCCGAGTTCGAGCACGCCGGCGTCGCCGCGGTCTGCATCGAGGACAAGCTCTATCCGAAGCGCAACAGCTTCGGGCCGAGCGGCGCGCAGAAGCTGATCGACGCGCACGAGTTCGCGACCAAGATCCGCGCCGCCAAGGACACCCAGCGCAGCGCCGACCTGATGGTGGTGGCGCGGCTCGAGTCGCTGATCGCCGGCGAGCTGGTCGAGGCGGCGCTCTGGCGGGCGGAGCTGTACACGGCGGCGGGCGCCGACGCGATCGTCGTCCACTCGAAGGCGAAGGGGCCGGAGGAAGTGATCGACTTCGCCGCCGCCTGGCGCGGACGCGGTCACACGACGCCGCTGATCGCGATCCCGACCACCTACAACCAGGTCAGCGCCGCCGAGCTCGAGCGCGCCGGCTTCGCCATGGTCATCTACGCGAATCAGACGCTGCGGGCGGCGGTCGGCGCGATGGAGCAGACGATGCGCACGATCGTCGAGCAGGGCTCGAGCCGACCGATCGAGGCCTCGATCCCGTCGGTCGCCTCGATCTTCGAGCTGACCGGCGAGGAGGAAGTCTCCCGCTACGACGAGTGGTTTGCGCAGGCGACCGAAGAAGCCCGTCGACGGGAAGGCAGCGTCGTCCAGACGCTGCCCGGCCGATGACGACGCTGTCGGAAAGGCGCGCCGCGCCGGCGGCGGCGACCTGGACCTTCGACCCGCGCGACCGCTCGGCGCCGGCGGCGGTCGGCTCGCTCGGCGGCAAGGGCGACAGCCTCGTCGCCCTGGCCGAGGAAGGGTGGGCGGTGCCGCGCTTCATCTGCGTCACGACGCGGGTCTTCGACGAGCTCTTCGCCCGCCTCGATCCGGCGCTGCGGGAAGCGCTGGAGGCGCCGCCGCGGGCCGCGCCGGCCGCTCTGGCGGCGCTCGCCGCGCGGGCGGGGGCGGCGCTCCGCGGGGAGGGGCTGCCGAAGCAGGCCGAGGCCGAGTTGCCGGCTGCCTTCGACGCCGCCTTCGACCCCGGTGAGTCGGTCTCGGTCCGCTCCTCGGCACTGGGCGAGGACGGCGGGTCGTACTCGTTCGCCGGCCAGTTCGACAGCCACCTCTGCGTCGGCCGCGACCAGATCGCGGCGCGCGTCCTCGACTGCCTTTGCTCGGCCGTCTCCGCCCGCGCGCTCCAGTACCGGGCGCTGCACGGTCTCGGCGCCGAGGCGGCGCGGATGGGGGTGGTGGTGCAGCGCATGGTCGACGCCGCCGCGGCCGGCGTCGCCTTCACCGCCGATCCGGTCGGCGGCCGCGACGACCGGGTGACGATCTCGGCCGCCCCCGGACTCGGGACCAGCGTGGTCGACGGCAGCGAGCCGGTCGACACCTACGCGGTGCTCGACGACGGCCGGATCGCGACCCGCGACATCCGCGCCAAGGTGGTCGCGGTGGTGGCCGCCGCGGGCGGCGAAGGCACGGTGCGGAGGCCGCTCGACGGCGCCGACGAGCGGCCGACGCTGACCGACGGGGAGGCGGTCGAGATCGCCGCCCAGGCCCGCGCCCTGGCGGTCCGGCGCGGCGTCCCCCAGGACGTCGAGTGGGCGCTCGGCCGCGACGGCGCGATCTACCTGCTGCAGGCGCGGCCGGTGACGACCCGGTGCGAGGCGACGACCTCGGTCTTCGACAACTCGAACCTGGTCGAGAGCTATCCGGGCCTGACCCTGCCGTTGACCTTCTCCCTGATGCGGCGCGCCTACCGCGACAACTTCGGCGGGCTCGTGCGCGCCTTCGGCGGCAGCCGGCGGCGGGTCGAGCGGAGCCAGGCGATCTTCGACAACCTGGTCGCCCTGCTCGCCGGGCGGATGTACTACAACCTTTCGAACTGGTACCTGATGTTCGGCCAGGTGCCCGGGATGGAGCGGGCGCTGCCCGCCTTCGAGAAGGCGATGGGCTTCCGCGCGGTCGGCGGCGGGCGTCGCGCCCCGTCGCTCCGGCGCCGGCTCCGCTCGCTGCCGCTGCAGGCGTGGGTGGTGGCGCACCTCGTCTTCGTCTTCATGACGCTGGGCCGCCGCGTGCGCGCCTACCGGCGCGCCCTCGAGGAGTGCGCGGCGGACCTCGACGCCCAGCGGGTCGCGGCGCTCGACGCGCACGGGCTGCAGGAGCGGATCGAGCGCCACTCGGCGCTGCTGTTCGGGAAGATGTCGGTGGCGCCGATCAGCGACTTCTTCACCCAGCAGCTGTTCGGCCTGCTCGGCGGGCTGATCGGGCGCTGGGGCCTCGGCGACCCGGTCGGTACGCGCAACGAGCTGCTCTGCGGGGAGCAGGCGATGGAGAGCGTCGAGCCGGTGCGCTCGCTGGTCGGGCTGGCCGAGACGGTCGCCGCCGAGCCGTCCGCGCGGGCGCTGTTCGAGTCTCCGGCCGACGCGGGGGAGGTCTGGGCGCGGATCCACGCCGACGCGCGCCACGCCGGGCTCGCCGGGCGGCTCGACCGCCACGTGCGCCTCTACGGCGACCGCACGCTGGAAGAGCTGAAGCTGGAGACGAGGACGCTGGTCGACGAGCCGAGCGGCCTCGTCTCGATCATCCGCAACTACCTGCGCGCGGGCAGGAGCGTGGCGGCGATGGAAAGCCACGAGCGCGAGATCCGCGAGGCGGCCGAGCGGCGGGTCGCGGCGGCGCTGCGGCGGCACCCGCTGCGGCGGCTCGCCTTCGCCCTCGTCCTGCGCCGTTGCCGCTGGGGGCTGAAGGCGCGCGAGTCGATCCGGCTCACCCGCGGCCGCATGGCGGGCTTCTTCCGCCGGCCCTACCGCGCCCTCGGCGAGCGCCTCGCGGCCGCCGGCGTGCTGGCGGCGGCGGACGACGTCTTCTACCTCTCGACCGACGAGGTGGGCGACCTGATCCGCGGCGCGAGCCTGTCGCTCGACCCGCGCCGGCTGGTCGCCCTCCGCCGCGAGGAGTACGCCGAGGCGGCGACGTTGACCCTGCCGTCGCGGATCGAGGCGGTCGGCATCCCGGTCCCCGCGCAGCTGGCCCGGGTGACGGAGCCGGCCGGGGAGGCGACGGTGCTGGACGGGATCGGTTGCAGTCCCGGTCGGGTGCGGGGCAAGGCGATGGTGGTGCGGGAGCCCGACGTCGGCCTGCGGATCGACGGCGAGATCCTGGTCGCGCGGACGACCGACCCGGGCTGGGTCTTCCTGATGGTCGCCGCCGCCGGGCTGGTGGCCGAGCAGGGCAACATGCTCTCCCACACGGCGATCATCGGGCGGGAGCTCGGGGTGCCGACGATCGTCGGCGTCGACCGGGTCACCGAGCGGGTCCGCGACGGCGACCTGCTGGAACTCGACGGGCGGACCGGGACCGTCGTCATCGACGGGCAGGCGGGCGGCGACGGTGGCTGAGGGCGGGCGCCTGAGGGTGCGGGCCAAGGTCGCCGAGATCGCCGGCGTGGCGCCGGCCGACCTGCGGCCCGAGATGAGCCTGACCGGCGACCTGCCGTTCGACTCGCTGCAGCTCTACGAGCTGGTCGCCGCGCTCGAGGACGAGTTCGGCCTGGGCGAGATCGACGAGGCGGAGCTGGCGAGGATCGAGACCGTCGGCGACGTCGAGGCGCGGGTGCTGGAGCTGCTCGCGGCCGAGGTCGAGGGATAGGCGTGGCGGTCCTGGTCACCGGCGCCGGCGGCCTCGTCGGCTTCGAGCTCGTCGAGACCCTGCGCGGAGAAGGCGAGGAGGTGGTCGGCACGTGCCGGCGGCCCGCCGCCGGCTCGGACCACGTCGCCTGGGACATGGGCGCCGAGCCGGCGCCCGCGGCGCTGCGCCGGCCCTGGCGGGCGATCGTCCACGCCGCCGCCGACACCCGCTGGACGCAGTCGGAGGCCGAGGCGGCGCGGGCGAACGTCGACAGCGTCCGGGCGCTGGAGCCGCTGGTCGGGCCGGGCACGCACCTGGTCCACGTCTCCACCGCGTACGCGGTCGGCATCCGCGGCGACGGCGATTCGCCGCGGCGCGCGGACTACCGCAACAGCTACGAGTGGTCGAAGGCGCACGCCGAGCGGCTGGTGCGGGAGCGCTTCGCCGCCTTCACGATCGTGCGCCCGCCCCTGATCATCGGCCGCCGCGGCGACGGGCGCGCCGCCCGCTTCGCCGGCATGTACACGCTGCTGCGGGCGCTGGGCACGAGCATGGTCCCGGTCGTCATCGCCGACCCGGACGCCTACCTGGACCTGGTCCCGGTCGACGACGTCGCCGCGGGGCTGATCGCGGCCGCGCGCGGCGAGCCCGCGGGGCGGACCGAGATCGTCGCCGGGGGCACCGGCGCCCCGACCGTCGCCGCGACGATCGCGGCGATGACCGGGAGCTTGAACGCCTGGCGCGAGGAGCGCGGGCTGGAGGGGCTCGACCTGCCGCGAGTGATCTCACGCGAGAGCTGGGAGCGCTTCTTCGGGCCGTTCGTCCGCGACGAGCTCTCGCCGCGGCAACGGCGGATCTTCGGCCTGCTGAACAACTTCGAGCCCTACCTGATGATCGGCGAGCCGCTGGTCCCGACCGTCGCGGTCGCGGACCCGGCGGCGGCGATCGGGCCCGCGGTCCGCTATTGGGCGGAGGCGGAGCCGGCCCGGGCGGGGGCGGCGCCGCGGCCGTGGCGGGCGGCGGCGTGAGAGCGGCGGCAAGGCAGGCGGACCGGCGGCCTCGGCCGCGGAAGGGAGGACGGGCGTGGCGACGATAGACACGGACAGATCGGCCGAGCTGGCGGAGCGACTGCGCCGGTACCACGGGGTCGGGCTCGACCGGGTGCTGGAGGTGATCGACTACCTGCGCGACGAAGGCGACTCGGTCCTGGTCGGCGGCTCGCTCGCCTACGGGCTCGGCAATCACCGCAGCGACCTCGACATCGTCGTCGCGGCGCCGGCCGACGGCGAGTCGTCCTCGCGGATGCCGCTCGAGCACTTCGTCGACTCGCTCCGGGTCGACGTCTGGAAGCTGCGCGAAAACGAGCTCGAGGATCTCTTCGCCCGGGCCCGTGACGGGCTGGCGAGCGAGGCGCCGTTCGAAGGCGCCTTCGGTGACGTCTTCGAGCAGGCGGACCTGAAGCTGCTGCACCGGGTCGCCTACGGGGTCGTGATCGACGGGCCGCCGGTCCTCGGCGGCGCCGGCGGCGCCAACGCCGACGTCGCCCGCGACCTGCTGGTGCGCGAGTACGCCGAGCGGGCGCGGCACTCGATCCTCGTCGCCCAGCTGGCGGTCGCCGCCGGCCGGCCGAAGGCGGCGACGATCAACGCGCGCCTCGCGATCGAGGAGGCGCTGACCGCGCTGGTCTCGGCGCGCGGCCTGCCCTTCAGCGACAACAAGTGGCTGCAGGTGCGGCTGGCGGGAGAGGCGAGCGACCTGCGCGGGCTCTACGACGCCTTCGCCGTGCTTCCGGCGAGCGACCGCGAGGCGGCGGGCTTCGTCGCCCGCGCGGTGGCGACGGCGCAGCGGCTCCTCGGCCTCGACCTCGCGGTCGCGGCGCTCGCCGCCGACGCGGGCTGGGAGTGCGAGCGGCTGCGGCTCTACGCGGCCGGCGAGCTGCGCGTGCTGGTCGGCGCCGCCGACGACGTCGTCTTCGAGCTGAGCGCCGCCGAGGCCGACGCCTGGGCGGCGCTGGGCCCGGACCCGCGTCCGCGCTGCGCCGACTGCGACCCCACCCAGGGGTCGATCCTCTTCGGCCTCTACGCGGCGGGGATGGCGCGACTGCGCTGGGCCAGGGGGTTGCCGCCGGCCGAGCTGACGATCGAAGGGGAGGTGCGGGATGGACGCGATTGACCTTGGTGCCCGGCGCTATATCTGGTGTCGGGGGCAGGCGGCCTGGCTGATGGGGCCGCCCGCGGCGCAGTGGCTGGAGGACCTGCGGGGGGCGCTCGACGCGGGCCAGGAGGGGCTGGCGCGGCACGTCAGCCGGCAGCTCGCCGAGGACTGCGCGGTGATGCTGGCGCTGGCGCTGAGCCACGGCCGGCCGGTCCCGGGGCCGAGCATGCGCGGGGCCTGGGCGCTCGAACGGATCGCCGGCCACCCGGCCGCCGCCGAGTGCTGGGAGCTGATCCGCGGGCTAGATGAGGTGCCCGTCGACGACGAGCTCCACGAACGCTGCGCGCGGCTGCAGAACCAGGCGCGCGAGGTCGTCGGCCACGTCCCCGACGCGCTGACGCCGGAGGGCTACTACCCGGCGCTCGGCCTCGCCCGCGAGTGGATCGAACTGGTCTCGGCGGTGGGCGAGAGCGGCTTCCTGCCCTCCGAGTGGACGCGGGGCAGCGATGCCTGAGGTCGACCTCACGCTGGAGATCGAGGCCCCGGCGGCGCGCGTCTGGAAGGCGGTCCTCGACATCGAGGCCTACCCCGCGGAGATGGAGAGCGTGCGCAGCGTCCGGGTGCTCGAGGAGGTCGGCGGCGCGGAGCGCCGGAGCGCCTGGTCGATCGTCCTCAAGGGCTCGATCCTCGAGTGGGAGGAGCACGACACGATCGACCACGCGGCGATGACGGTCCGCTTCCACCAGTTGAGCGGCGACCTGTCCTCCTTCGACGGGCGCTGGTCGGTGGAGGAGCGCGGGCCGACCGGCTCGCGGGCGCGGTTCGCGGTCGCCTTCGAGATCGGCATCCCGCTGCTGGCGGAGATGCTGAACCCGGTCGCGACCCGCTCGCTGCGGGAGAACTGCACCGAAATGCTGCGCGGGGTCGAACGCCAGGCGGTGACCGGTTGAGCCCGGGCGCGGAGACCTTCGGGCGGCTGCGTCGCCGGCAGGGACCGGGGGTGGCACTGGGCGCGAAGCTGGCGGGACGGGGGGCGGTGGAGACCGGCGCCGAGGGCGCCACCGTGCGCGTCTCGGACGGCCGCGAGGTCCTCGACTTCGGCTCCTACGGGGTCACCCTGCTCGGCCACCGGCACCCCGACGTGGTCGCCGCGGTGGTCGCCGAGACGGCGCGGATGCCGACCTCGACCCGCCTGCTCGCCAACCGCACCACCGCGGCGCTGGTCGAGCGCCTCGGGGCGCTGCCGGGGCCGCCGCTGGAGCGGGTCTGGCTCGGCAGCGACGGCGCCGACGCGGTCGAGGTGGCGCTGAAGCTGGCGCGGCTGGCGAGCGGCAGGCGGCGCGTGCTGGCGGTCCACGGCGCCTTCCACGGCAAGACGCTCGGGGCGCTGGCGCTGACCTGGAACCCGGCCTTCCGCGCCGGCCTCGACGGGCTGCTCGGCGCCGTCACCCACGTCGACCCGGCCGACCCGGCGGCGGTCGCGCGGGAGGTCGCGCGCGGCGACGTCGCGGCGCTCGTCTTCGAGCCGATCCTGGGCGAGGCGGGAGCCCGCCGCCTCGACCCGGCGACCCTGCGGCGCTGGGCGGCGGACGCCCGCGCGGCGGGCGCCTTCGTCATCAGCGACGAGATCCAGACCGGCCTCTGGCGCTGCGGCGAGCCGGCGCTGGCGCCGACGCTCGGGATCGAGGTCGACGCGGTGCTGCTCGGCAAGGCGCTGGGCGGCGGGCTGATGCCGATCGCGGCGCTGGTCGCCGCGCCGAGGCTGCACGAGCCGCTTTGGCGCGACCCGACCCTGCACACCTCGACCTTCGGCGGTCACCCGCTGTCGTGCGCCGCGGCGCTGGCGGCGATCGACGCGCTCGAGGAGCTGCGGCCCCGGATCCTGACGCTCGCCGGCGAGCTCGACCGCCGCCTCGACGAGCTGGCGCTGCGTCACCGGGGCGCCGTCGTCGCCGTGCACGGCGAAGGCCTGCTGCGCGGGGTCGAGCTGGCGACCCCGGCGCTCGTCGGCGCCGCGCTGGTCGAGGCGGCCGCGGGCGGGCTGCTGCTCTCACCCTGCCTGAGCGCGCCGCGCACGCTCCGCCTGCTGCCGCCCGCGGTCACCACCGACGCCCAGCTCGGGGCGGCGATCGAGATCCTCGGGCGGGCGATCGGCGCCGCCGCCCGCGAGGGCTGGGGCGAGGTCGACGTCGGCTCGGCGGCCGGCGCGCGCGCGGCGGAGGTGACGGCGCGATGAGGGGTCTCGGCCGGTTCGTGATCCGCCATCGCCGGGCGACGATCGTCGTCTGGGTGATCCTTGCCGTCGCCGCGCTGGTGCCGGCGGGCAAGCTGGGCGAAGAGATCGGCAACGGTGGGTACGAAGTCCCCGGCTCGCCGTCGCAGCGGGTCGCCCAGATCGGCGAAAAGGCCTTCCCGCAGACCTCCGGGCAGGCGCTCGCGGTCGTCTACCGGGGGCCGCAGGCGACCCTGGTCCGGCGCGGCAGGGAAGCGACGACGATGGCCCGGCGGCTGGCCCGACGGCCCGACGTCCACCACGTCGGCGCAGTCACCCCGGCGCCCGACGAACGCGTCGTCATCGTCCCCTTCTACCTCGCGCTGAGCCTCGCCGAGGCGCAGAAGGAAGCCGATTCGATCCGCGCCTGGGTCGCGGACGCGAGCGGCGGGCGGGCGAGGCTGGTCGGTCAGGCCGCGGTCTGGAACGAAACGACGGCGATCTCAAAGCACGACCTCTCGCGGGCGGAGCGGATCTCGTTGCCGATCACCTTCCTCGTCCTGATCGCCGCCTTCCTCTCGGTGGTCGCCGCCTTCATCCCGATCGGCCTCGCGATCCTCGCCCTGCTGGTCACCTTCGCCGCGCTCGGGCTCCTCTCCCACGTCGTCGACATGAGCGTCTACGTGACCAACACCGCCGAGCTGCTCGGCCTCGGCCTGGCGATCGACTACTCGCTCTTCATCGTCAGCCGCTACCGCGAGCGCAAGGGGGAGGGGGCGACGATCGACGAGGCGATCGAAGACGCGGTCGCGACCACCGGGCGCGCGGTACTGGTCTCGGGGGTCACGATCGCCCTCGGGCTCTCGAGCCTTGCGGTCCTCGGGGTCGGCGTCTTCGGCTCGATGGCGCTGGGGGCGAGTGCCGCGGCGGCGATCGCCGCGCTGGGCGCCCTCACCCTCGTGCCCGCGATCCTGCGCACGCTGGGTCCGCGCGTCGACGGCCTCTCGATCCGGCCCGCGATCCGCGCCGCCGAGCGCGGCCGGGTCTGGACCGCGCTCGGCAACACGATCCTGCGCCGACGTTGGAGCGTGCTCGTGCTCAGCATCGTGATCCTGCTCGTCTGCGCGGTGCCGCTGCTCGGCACGCGGCTGATGTTCGCCGGCACCGACGGGCTCCTGCCGTCGTCGAACGAGCTGCGCCAGACCAGCGACGCGGTCAACCGCAGCTTCGGATTCGGCGTGCTCGAACCGATCGAAGTCCTGGCGCGGGCGCCGGTGGCGAAGCGGGTCGGCGCCGCGCTCCACCACGACCGGGGCGTCCACGCCCTGCCCGCCGAACGGGGGCGCGGCGGATGGGATCGCTTCGCCGCCTTCCCGAAGGCCTCCGGCGGCAGCCGCGAGGGCGACGCGACCGTGCGCCGGGTGCGCGGGCTGGTCGCCGGGGTGACGCCCGCGGGCACCGCCCTGGTCGGTGGCGCGCCCGCGCTCGGCATCGACCTGATCGAACGGGTCGAAGACCGGCTGCCGTGGATGATCGCGATGGCCTGCGCGCTCGCCTTCCTGCTGCTGCTGGTCGCGCTGCGCTCGCTGGTGGTGCCGCTGAAGGCGGTGCTGACCAACCTGCTCTCGGTCGCGGCGACGATCGGCCTGGTCACCTTCATCTTCCAGGACCTCGGCGGCGCCGAAGGGATCGCCTGGTTCGTGCCGCCGTTCCTGTTCGCGATCGTCTTCGGCCTCTCGATGGACTACGAGGTGTTTCTGCTCTCCCGCGTGCGCGAGGAGTACGACACCGGGATCGGCAACGACGCGGCGGTGACCGGGGCGCTGCGCCACAGCGGCCGGCCGATCACCCTGGCGGCGATCGTGATCATGCTCGTCTTCCTGACCTCGGCGGACACCAGCCTGGAGAGCTTCCGCCAGCTCGGGGTCGGGATGGCCATCGCGGTCCTGCTGGACGCGACGCTGGTCCGCTGCGGCCTGGTGCCGGCGGCGCTGGCGGTGCTCGGCGACCGCAACTGGTGGCTGCCGCGGAGGCTGGCGCGGCTGCTGCCGGGCGCGCCGGGGCGAGGTGCGCGGCCGGCGCCGGTCGAGGTCGGGGTCGAGGCCGAATGAGGGGGCGGCGCCGGAGCTCGGCGGGTGGGCGTCTCGACGTCGTCATCCGCGGCGGCCGACCGGCGCGCAAACTGATCACTTTCGGGTGTGCCTGACGCCCAGATTGGTGTGGCGGGGTCCGGTTGGCCGTTGGTACTCATTCAGAGGTGGAGAGAGTCACCTCACAGGTGTCGGTCCGGAGCTTCGGTGGCATCCTCGCGACGCTCGCCGAACGCCGACCCGAGGCCCCCGCCTTCACCTTCCTCGGCGATGACCTCGACCAGGTCGAGGAGGTCACCTACGGTGGGCTCCACCGGCGCGCCCAGTCGATCGCGGCGGCGCTGGTCGAGCGCTGCGCCCCCGGCGACCGGGTGCTGCTGCTGTTCCCGCCCGGCCTCGACTACGTCGCCGCGGTCTTCGGCTGCTTCCAGGCCGCCGTGGTCGGGGTGTCGGCGCCGCCGCCGCACCCGCGGCGGCTGCAGCGCACCCTCGGTCGACTGACGAGGATCGCCGGCGACGCCGAGGTCGTCGCCGTGCTCACCACCGGGGCGATCCGCGACGCCGCCCGCGGCTTCGTCGGCGACGCCCTTGCCGGCCCCGATTGGATCGCGATCGACGCGCTGCCGGCGGCGGACCGCGAGTACCTGCGCGAGCCCGGTGCCGACGACCTCGCCTTCCTCCAGTACACCTCCGGCTCGACCCAGGACCCGCGCGGGGTGATGCTGAGCCACGAAAACCTGCTCTCCAACTCCCGCGCGATCACCGAAGCGTTCGGGGCCGGCACCGAAGGCGACGAGGTGCGCGGCCTGATCTGGCTGCCGCCCTACCACGACATGGGTCTGATCGGCGGCATCCTGCAGCCGGTCCACCTCGGCAAGCAGTGCGTGCTGATGTCGCCCCTGACCGTGGTGAAGCGGCCGCAGCGGTGGCTGGAAGCGATCTCCCGCTACCGGGCGACCACCAGCGGCGGCCCCAACTTCGCCTACGACCTCTGCGTGCGGCGGATCGACGCCGAGGTGCGCGAGCGGCTTGACCTGAGCTCCTGGCGGGTCGCCTTCAACGGTGCCGAGCCGATCCGCGCCGAGACGATCGCGGCCTTCGGCGCCGCGTTCGGCCCGAGCGGCTTCGCCCGCAGCGCCTTCCTGCCCTGCTACGGGCTGGCCGAGGCGACGCTGATCGTCACCGGTGCCGACGACCGCTCGGAGCCCGCGCTGCTCGAGGTCGATCCGGTGGCGCTCGAGGACGGTCGGCTCGAGCCCGCCCGGGCGGGTGGCGCGACGCGGACGCTGGTCGGCTGCGGCGCTCCGTACCGCCGCCACCAGCTGCGGATCGTCGACCCGGAGCGGCGCGTTGCGTCGGCCGAGGGCCGGGTGGGTGAGATCTGGGTCGCCGGCCCCGGGGTCGCGCTCGGCTACTGGAAGCAGGAGGAGCTGACCGCCGACCACTTCGGCGCCCGCCTCGCCGGTGAGGAGGAGGTCCGGTACCTGCGCACCGGCGACCTCGGCGCGCTGCTCGACGGGGAGCTCTACGTGGTCGGCCGGATCAAGGAGCTGATCCTGGTCAACGGCCGCAACCTGCACCCCCACGACATCGAGTTCGTCGCCGAGTCGGCGTACGCGGGGTTGCGCCGGCACAGCAGCGCCGCCTTCGACCGCGGCGGGCCGGACGGCCCGGTGCGCCCGGCGATCCTGCTGGAGCTCGACCAGGGGGTCGAGGCCGACGGCGCCGCGGTGATCGCGGCGGTGCGGCGGCGGGTCGCCGCGGACCTCGAGCTGGCGCTCGACTGGGTCGGCCTCTGCCCGAGCGGGACGATCCCGAAGACGACCAGCGGCAAGATCCAGCGCGGTCTCTGCCGCGAGCTGGTCGAGGGCGGGGAGATCGAGTTGTCGGCGTGGTCGGACCGCTGATGGTGCCGCCGGTCGTCGCCGACAGCGTCCGCGCCTACTACGACCGGCGGGCGGCGGAGTACGACGAGTGGTGGACCGGCACCGGGGCCTTCGCGACCCGGCCGCGGCCGGGCTGGGCGGCGGAGGTCGAACGGCTGGTCGAGGTGGTCGGCGCGCTCGCGGGCCCGCGGACGCTCGACGTCGCCTGCGGCACCGGCTTCCTCACCCGCCACCTCGGCGGCGCGGTGGTCGGGATCGACCAGAGCGAGACGATGCTCGAGCTGGCGCGCGGGCGCTGCCCGGAGCTGGAGCTGGTCCACGGCGACGCGGTGCCGCTGCGGTTCGAGGACGAATCCTTCGACACCGTCTTCACCAGCCATTTCTACGGCCACCTGGAAGTCGACGAGCGCGAGCGCTTCCTCGCCGAGGCCCGCCGGGTCGGGCGCCGGCTGGTCGTCGTCGACGCGGCGCTGCGCCCCGACGTGCTGCCCGAGCAGTGGCAGCCGCGCAGGCTGAACGACGGCTCCCGCCACGCCGTCTACAAGCGCTACTTCACCGCCGCCGGCCTCAGCGCGGAGCTGGGCGGGGGCGAGGTCCTGCACGACGGGCGCTGGTTCGTCGTCGTCGCCACCGGGCCGGGCGTGAGGACGGGTTCGAGTGCCCTCGCCTGAACGGCCGCTGGAGGGCTCGTGCCTGTGTGGCGGGGTCACCTTCCGCGTGACCGGGCCGTTCCTGCGCGCCTCCTGCTGCCACTGCCACAACTGCCAGAAGCGCACCGGGTCGGCCTTCTCGGTGCAGGGGCGGGTCGCGCGGTCGGACTTCGAGCTTCTCGCCGGCGCCGAGCTGTTGCGAACCTTCGCGCCGGGCCCCGAGTTGCGGCCGAAGGTGTTCTGCTCGCGCTGCGGGTCGAGCCTCTTCAGCGGCGACCCGCTCGTCGACGAGGAGGTCAGCATCCGCTTCGGCAGCCTCGACGGCGACCCCGGGATCGCGCCCGAGGTGCACGTGTTCGCCGAGTCGGCCCCCGTCTGGGAGCCGTCGCCTTGCTGATCGTCAAGATCGGCGGCAGCCTCTTCTCCGACAAGCGCCGCTCGCGCAGCGTCGACGGGGTGGCGATGCGCGCCTACGCGCGGGCCCTCGCGGCGCTCTGGCGGGCGGCGCCGGGACGGCTCGCGATGGTCAGCGGCGGCGGCGCCTTCGGCCACGGCGCGGTCCGCGATCTCGACCCCGACGATCCGCTTGCGGCGCTGCCGCTGACCGAGGCGGTCTTCGCGCTGAAGTGGCTCTGGGTGCGCGAGCTGACGGCGCTCGGCGTCCCGGCGGTGCCGCTGCAGCCGGCGGCCCTGCTCTCGCGGGGCTCGCACGGGGTGGAGCTCGACCGGACCCCGGTCGCGCGACTGCTCGCGGCGGGCCACCTGCCGGTCCTCTCCGGTGACGTGCTCCTCGACGCCGACGGCTCGCTCGAGATCGTCGGCAGCGACCGTGTCGCGGCGCTGCTGGCGGCATCGGACCGGGGCGGGGTCCGGGTCGCGCTGTTGACCGACGTGCCGGGGATCCTCCGCGACGGGCCGGGGGGCGATGTGATCGCCGAGGTCGACCCCGACGATCCGGGCGAGGCCGAAGCGGCGATCTGGGCGACCCCCGACTGGGACACCAGCGACTCGATGGGCGGCAAGCTGGCGGCGGCGCTGGCGGTCGCCCGCGCCGGCGGCGAGTGCCTGATCGCCCGCGGCTCGCCGGACCTCGTCGTCGGCCTCCTGCCGGCGCCGCGCGCCGAGTGGCCCCCGGCGGCGCGCTGCACCCGGGTCAGCGCCGTCGCCGCAGCGCCGCCCGCAACCGGGTCCGCAGGTTGAAGGCGCCGGTCATGAGGCGCTCGAACGGCGAGTCACGGGGCGGCATCATGCCGATCTGGCGGACGAACTCCAGCGAGTCCGAGAAGGCGTTGTTGGCGTGAATCTCGCCCGCGGACACGTCGAAGATGTCGGCGCCCTCGAGCACGACCGCGGTGCCGGTCGGGCGGACGCCGTAGAGGAGGCCGTCACCGTCGAAGGTGCCGGTGAGTCGCCACTGGACCGCGCAGCGCCCGGCGTCCTCGGTCACCGAGACGAGCTCGAAGCGGGCATCGGGCACGGCGGCGAAAAGGGTGTGCATCTGCTCGCTCACGCCCGCGGGCGCGGTGGTGTCGACCTGGCCGCGCACGTTCTGGCGGGCGCCGTCCTTCCAGTAGGAGACGGCGCGCTCGACGTCACCTTCGTTCAGCGCCTCGAAATAGGCACGTACCACACTCCCCACCGAAGCGGTCGCCTCACTCATCCCCACCGTTCCCCTTTCCACCGTTCACCTTCCGCCCGCCGCCATCGCCGCACCGCGCCAGGCCGCGGGCGGCGCGTCGCCCAAGGTCTGTACCTCGGCCCCGGGTTCGTCGTACTCGATCACCCGCGAGCCGAGGCTGACCACGTCCCAGCGTGCGGGCGGGGTGGTGCCCGCGCGCAGGCTCCTCCACAGGGCCCGGGCCGCCGACCGATCGCCCGCGGCGGCGCCGGCCGCGAGGTCGCGGACGAGGCGCAGGCGCTCGCGCTCCGCGGCGGCC
>DASZUH010000287.1:0-6177 GCA_035547715.1 Solirubrobacterales bacterium | reverse complement strand
CGCGCCGCCCTCGGGCGCTTCCTCGCCTGGTGGGAGGAGACCGAGCCGTCGGCCCGGGCCCGGCACTACGTCGAGACGATCGACCTCAACCGACGCTCCGGCCTCTACCTCACCTTCTATTCCGACGGCGACAAGCGCGAGCGCGGCAGCGTCCTGGTGCGGCTGAAGCAGCTCTACCGCGCCGCCGGCCTGCCGCTTGAGGGCACCGAGCTGCCCGACTACCTGCCGGTGATGCTCGAGTTCGCCGCCACCGCCCCCGACGGCCGGGGGGAGATCGTCCTGCGCGAGAACCGCGCCGCGCTCGAGCTGGTCCGGGCGAGCCTGCGCGAGGCGGGCAGCCCCTACGCCCATCTCCTCGACGCGGTCTGCGCGGCGCTGGGGGAGCCGTCGGCCGCCGAGCGGGCGCTGGCGGGACGGCTGGCCGCCGGCGGGCCGCCGCAGGAGCTGGTCGGACTCGAGCCGTTCGCGCCGCCCGAGGTGATGCCGGCCGGGGAGGCCCGGCGATGAACGCGGGAGAGGTGCTGCTCTGGATCATCCTGCCCTACGTGGCGATCACGACCTTCGTGGTCGGCCACTGGTGGCGTTACCGACGCGACCAGTTCGCCTGGACCAGTCGCTCCACCCAGCTGCTCGACCGTCGCGTGCTCGGCTGGGCGAGCCCGGCCTTCCACTACGGGGCGCTGGCGGCGATCGGCGGCCACGTCGTCGGCCTCTGCATCCCGGAGTCGCTGACCGCGTCGATCGGGATCTCCGAGGGCTTCTACCGCTGGTTCGCCGGGATCGCCGGGGGGATCGCCGGGCTGGTCACGCTGGTCGGCTTCCTCGGGCTGCTCTACCGCCGCACCACCAGCCCTCGGGTGCGACGGACGACCAGCCGGATCGACATCCTCACCTACTTCCTGCTCACGGTGTTGATCCTGATGGGGTGCTGGATGACCTTCGGCCACACCCTCTTCACCTCCGATCCCTACAACTACCGCTCCTCGATCGCCGACTGGTGGCGGTCGATCTTCTACCTCGACCCCGATGTCGGGGCGGCCACCGGAGCGCCGCTGATCTACCAGCTCCACGCGATCGTCGCCTGGTCCTTCTGGGCGCTCCTCCCGTTCAGCCGCCTCGTCCACGCCTGGAGCATCCCCCTGCAGTACATCGGCAGGCCCTACATCCTCTACCGCCGGCGCTACGGTCCGCCGGTCAGGGCCTCGCGCGGCGCATCCGAAGGCTGAGACGGGGTCCATTTTCCACAAGTCCGATGTGTAAAAATGACGCCGATGGACCTGCCGATCGAAGATGACGCCCTTCGACAACGGACCCGCGCGCGGATCTTCTCCTGGCTCATCCAGCATCGGGCTCCCGCCGCAACGGACACGATCTCCGCCGCCCTCGAACTGCACCCGAACGGGGTGAGACGACACCTCGAGCGAATGCAGGAGGCGGGCCTGCTCGAGCGCACCCGCAACACGGGCCGGCGTGGCCGGCCCGGGGATCTCTGGGCCGTCGCCCCCGGTGCCGACCCCGGCGGCAACCGACCGACCGGCTACGCGGACCTGGCCCGTTGGCTGGCCCGCGCCATACCGCCCGGTCGTAATCGCCTGCGCGAGGTGAAACGGGCGGGAAAGGACATCGGACGCGAACTCGCACCGAGCTCTCCGGTCGACGATCCGGTGGAAGGATTTCGCCGGGCCATCGCCGCGCTCGGATTCCGGCCCGAGTTCGAGTCGCGCGGCGAGGACGGCTTCGTCTGCAGGCTCGAAAACTGCCCCTATCGAGACTCGGTCCTGGAGAACCAGGACGTGGTCTGCGCCCTGCACGAAGGGATCACCCGGGGACTGCTCGCGGAGATGCTCCCGGACACCAGGCTGACGCGCTTCGAGCCCCACGATCCCGAGCGCGCGGGCTGCGTCGTCGCCGTCTCGGGGTCGATTCCCGATGCCGCCTGAGGCCTGAGGAGCCGGGTCGATCGTGAAGCGCGCCGAGGCACTACGTCCCCTCTCCCGTGAGCATCTCGTCGCCCTCCTGGCCGCGAAGAAGTTGCGTGAGGCCGAAGACCTGACGGCTGCCACCCGGGACTTCCTCGAGTTCTGGGACGAGGAGGGTCGGGACCACTTCCGCATCGAGGAGGAGGTGCTCCTGCCGGGCTGGGCGGCCTGGGGTGATCTCGATCGCCCGGGCGTCGCGCGGATGCTCGAGGAGCACCTGGCGATCCGCCGCGAGGCGTTGCGCCTCGCCGCCGGCGAACTCACGCTCACGGAGGTCCACGCGCTGGGCGACCTTCTGCACGACCACGTCCGCTTCGAGGAGCGCCGACTCTTCGTCGCCGCCGAAGCGGCGCTCGACGACGCGGCCCTGGCCCGCCTTGCGGTCGCGATCGAGCTCGCCGAGTCGGCCGGCTGACCACCCCCCGTGGCGGTGATAGATTTTACACACATATTGTGTTGAAAAGATCGCGAGGAGGACTGCCCAGATGGCCTATGTGATCACCGAGCCGTGCATCGGCACCAAGGACAACTCGTGCGTGGAGGTCTGCCCGGTCGACTGCATCCACCCGACCCCCGACGAGGAGGGCTACGAGGCGGCCGAGATGCTCTTCATCGACCCCGACGAGTGCATCGACTGCGACGCCTGCGTCGAGGCGTGCCCGGTGGACGCGATCTTCTCCGAGGACTCGGTACCGTCGGAATGGGCCCACTACATCGAGCGCAACGCCGCCTACTACCGCCGGGCATAGAGATGCTCCCGCCCGGTGCGTCCGTGGCCTCGGCGTGGAGGGTCGCCGCCGCGCGATCAGCTCGATGAATTTTCGTCCCCGCTCCCGGCATCCGCCTCAGGAGGGGGAGACCGGGCTCATCGTCCCCCGGAGGCGCCCTGGGGCGCCGGGGTCAGCCCGTGCCGAAGCATCACCGCGCCGACCTCGGCGGGGTCGGGGGCGCCGCCGGAGACGGCGAGGAGCTCGGCCAGCTCGAGGAAATACCCGGGGCCGAAGAGGCCCGGCGTCGACACCGCGAGAAAGGAGACGTCGCCGTCCTTCGCCACGAAGTTGTGGACCTGACCGCGCCTGATGCAGAGCGAATCGCCCGGGCCGACCTCGATCTCCTGGCCGTCCACGGTCACGGTCGTCACGCCCTCGAGGCCGTAGACGGTCTCCTCGAAGGCGTCGTGGCTGTGGGCGACCGGCATGCCGCCACCGGCCTTCACGTCGCAGCGGGACAGGGTGGCCGAGCCGTTCGACATCGCGGCGTCGACGGAGAAGGTGACGGTGATCGGGCCGAGTCGGATCGGATCGAGGCGGTTGGCGGCAGGCATCGAAGGTCCTCTCTTCTAGGTAAAATGACTTGACGGCGTAGTAGCCGCGGCAGCCTAGCAAACCGTCAAACCCTTTTACGTTTTGGACGAACCGGTCTTCGACTCACCTCACGGCCCACCGCTGATCGGGGCGCTGATGCGCATGCCGGTCGACGAGGGCCGGGCGCGGATGCTCGCCCGGCTGCACGAGGAGGGCTTCATGGATCTGATCCCCGCCCACCTGATCGTCCTGCGCTTCCCGGGCCCGCACGGCCGCCGCCCCGTCGACATCGCCGCCCAGTCGGGGATGTCCAAACAGGCCCTGAACTACCTGCTCGGGCAGCTCGAGGACGGCGGCTACCTCGAACGCGTCGACGATCCCGACGATCGGCGCGCGAAACGCGTGCAGTTGACCGCGCGCGGCTTCTCCGTCCTCGAGACGATGCGGGCCTCGGTCGGCGAGCTCGAAGACGAGTTCGAGCGGGCCTACGGCAAGGAGGACCTGGAGACGCTGCGCACCTTGCTCATCCGACTCAACCTGGCCCTCGGGACGGTGCCCGACGCCGCGCGGCCCGATCGCGAGACGCCGCCGAAATAGCCCGCCGGGATCGCACAGGGGGTCGCCGATGCCATGTCAGGTCAAGGTTCCGCCGGCTTCTTGGCTCTACAATGGCCACCGCGCCGGCGTAGCTCAGTTGGTAGAGCACTTCATTCGTAATGAAGGGGTCCTCGGTTCAAGTCCGAGCGTCGGCTCTCTCCGGTCTTGAACGCGGTACCCATCCCACCGATCCGTCCCGGTCGCGACGACGACCTGCTCGGCGTGCTCGAGCTCTGGCGACGGGCCGAGGCGTCGCCCTCACCGACCGAAACGCCCGGCGACCTCGGCGGCCTCCTGCGGCGCGACCCCGAGGCGCTGCTCCTCGCCGAGACCGTCGACGGCGAGATCGTCGGCTCCCTGATCGTCGGCTGGGACGGCTGGCGCGGCGGCTTCTACCGCCTCGCGGTCGACCCTGCCCACCGTCGCCGGGGCCTTGCCACCGCTCTCGTCCGCGCCGGCGAGGAGCGCCTCCGCGCCCTCGGCGCCCGTCGCCTCGGCGCGATCGTCGAATCCCACGAGCCGGGCGCGATGGCCTTCTGGGCCTCGGTCGGCTACGAGCTGCAGAGTTCCCGCAGTCGCTTCGTCAAGCTTCTGCGGTAGGTCGCACTCAGACCTGGCAGCGCGCGCACCACCAGGTGGTGCGGTTGGCGTCGCCCTGGCCGCGGTGGAGGACCTGGCCGCGACAACGGACGCAGGGGCCGCGGTGCTTGTAGATCGCGAAGCGGTGGCGGCCGGCGGCGGTGACCGCGGCCATCATCTGCTCGCGCGCCGCCACGAGGACGGCGCGCAGCTCCTCTTCGGAGACGTCGGCGAGGGGCCGCCAGGGATCTACCTTGGCGGCGAAGCAGGCCTCGCTCTTGAAGATGTTGCCGATGCCGGCGGTGAGGCGCTGGTCGAGCAGGGCGTCGCCGAGGGTGCGCGACCGGTCGGCGGCGCGGAACCTGGCGACCACCTCCTCGAGGTCGAGGTCCGGGGCGAGGATGTCGGGGCCGAGGCGGGCCAGCTGCGGGTCGATCGCGACGCGGCTCGCGGGCAGGACGCGCAGGGTCGGGCCGCCGAACTCGACCGCCTCGGCGCGCTCGCCGGTGAGCACCGCCCAGGCCGAGGAGCGCGGCCGACGCCGGCCCTCGCCGCGCCCATAGACGTGCCAGCCCCCGCTCATCCCGAGGTGGCTGTGGAGGACGAGGTCGCCGAAGTCGAAGAGGAGGTGCTTGCCGTGGGCGTCGACCGCCGCCAGCGTGCGCCCGTCGAGCCGCTCGATCCCGGCCGCCCGCCCGCGCGGGTTCGGCGCCGAGACCGCGATCGCCTGACCGACCAGCGCATCGCCGAGCCGTTCCTTCGCCCGCAGGATGGTGTCGCCCTCGGCCATGCCTCCATGATTACCGTTGGCGGGGGTGGGGTTCGGGGCCGGCCGGCGCCTGACTCGTGCTTCGGGGGCGTGGTGGCCGTCCGAGGTGCGTCCCGGGGCGGACTGCCGGTCCCGGAAGCCCGCGGTTCGCGGGCGCGGCGGCCGTCCGAGGTGGTCCCGGGCGTCTCGTGGCGGCCCTGGCAGGTTGCCCGCTTGCCACGAGACGCCCGGGACGTGAGGGTTCCGTGGGGAAGGCGTCACAGGGACGGGAGTAACTCCACGCTTCCGTCACGGTTCCGCCCGATTCGTCACGGGTCCACATCAAGCGGAGGGACGTCCGTGCACTTGTGCCCCCTATGGGCGGTACAAGTGCACGGACGTCGTGGGGCGTGATGTGGAAGTGGGACGGGACCGTGACCTTCCATGGGTCTTCGTCACGAACCACGCACGTTCGTGGCGGATCATGCGCTCCTTCCCGGCGGGACCTCGCGTCCCCCCGGCACACGTCACGAACCCTCCTCACTCCCACGGACCCGGCCATCTCGGTGGCGGCCTCAGCCTGCCCGGGTCGCCCCCGAGATGGCCGGGCGCTACTCGGACGGCCGCCAACCCCGGGCGCCGGCTTGCGACGCCCCCGCCCCTGATCCGAGCACCAGCCCAGCGCCCCCTCCGAGCCACCGCCGGCGGGCGGTGGGGGTGCGGGCTAGGGTCATGGCATGCGCCTCGTCCGTCGTCGCCGACCCGATCCGCTCGCCCGCGCCGCCATCCTCGGGGTCGCGGCCGGGAGGATCACGATCGGGGTCGGCGCGCTGGTCGCCACGCGGCCGACGCTGAAGGCGCTCGGCTTCGAAGCCGCCGACACCTCGACCCGCGCGCTCGCCCGGATCGCGGGTGGTCGCGACGTCGCCCTCGGTCTCCTCGCCTTCGCCGCCCGCGACGACCGGGGCGC
>DASZUH010000286.1:0-3481 GCA_035547715.1 Solirubrobacterales bacterium | reverse complement strand
GAGCCTGCTGTCTTGAAAGGCGCCTGTACATAGGGAATCCTTGCCATTCGTGAGCTCCCGGGCGCAGCTGCGGATGAAGGACGCACGCGCGGCACTCGAATTCGCCGCCGGGCTGGCCGAGTGCTCCGATCCCCGCCGGCTCAAGGATCAACTCGCGGGGCTGGTCGATCTCGTCGGGGCCGAGGCGATGGTCCTCTCGAGCTCCCAGGGCTGGATGGGCGAGGCTTCCTTCGAGCTCGCCGACCCTCAGATCTACAGTCGCGAGCTGCTGCGGGCGGTCGGCCGCGAGTGGCGGGAACATCCCCTGATCACCTCCGACCTGGTGGAGCCCCGCGAGCGGGTGTTGCGCCTCTCGGACGTCGAGCCCGAAAAGCGGTGGCAGGGAGGCGCGCTCTTCAGCGACTTCTACCGGCCGCTCGGCATGGGGCGCGAGCTCTCGGCGCAGATCGCCTGGAGGCCGGGGGCGAGCTGCTGCATCGCCTTCCATCGGGGCGGAAGCGATTTCGGTGAGCGCGAAGCCACCCTGCTGGAACTGTTGGCGCCACATCTGCGGGCGGCACGGGCCCGCGCGGTCGCCGCCTCACCGTGCGCAGATCGAGCCCTCGACCCCGCCGAGCTGGCCGCCCGCCTGGGTGTCACCTCGCGCGAGGCGGAGGTCCTCGCCCTGCTCGCGGCCGGACGCGCGAACAAGCAGATCGCCACCGACCTCGGCATCAGCCCCCACACCGTCGTCCGCCACCTCGAGCACATCTACGCGAAGCTCGACGTCCACAACCGCACCGAGGCGGCCCGGATCGCCCTCGACCGGTAAGGGCAGGGCGGGCCTTTCGCAGCTGACGGAGGAAAAGAGGGATCGCCCGCTCAGGCACGCCAGGGCGCCTCACGGCGCTTCCCTTGCCTTGGTGCGAGGGGAGGGCGTCTTGGCGTTGACGAAGATCGCGATCGGAACGGCGGCGGCAAGGGTGATCGCCGCGCCCCAGACCATCGCGACGGTGAAGCCGTGGACGGTGCCGGTGACGACGCTCGCCGTGGGGTGGAGCGTGAGGTAGGAGGCGGCGGCCGTGACGGCGATGGTGTTGAGGAGGGCTGCGCCGACCGACGAGCCGAGCTGGCTCGCGGCGCTCGTGGCGGCACCGGCGGCGCCGCTGTCGGCGGGAAGGACGCCGCCGAGTGCGGTGTTGAGGGTGGTCGGCGTGGCGACGCCGGTTGCGATCCCCTCGATCAGGCCGGCGATCAGAACCAGCGGCAGGTAGCCGCTGTGGGGCGTGAGCCAGATCAGTGGAACCAGGCCGGCGGCCTCGCCCGCGATCGCGGCGGTCATCAACCATCGTGGCGGCACGCGGACCATCAGCAGGGGCGTGAGCAGCGCGGCGGTGATCGAGGCGGCGCCGGCGAACGGGATGAGCGCGAGCCCGGTTTGAAGCGCCGAATAGCCCATGATGGACTGGAGTTGATAGGTCAGGACCAGGAACATCCCGTAGGTGCTGAGCCCGTTGACGATCAGGCCGATCATGGCCCAGCCCCGGTTGCGGTCGAGCACGACCCGCAGGGGCAGGAGACGGTCGGCGTGCCCGATCTGGCGGACCGCGAAGACGGTCAGCGCGAGGGCGGCGACTGCAAGCGAGCAGATGATCTGGGCCGAGCCCCAGCCGGCGGAGGCGGCCTCGCCCAAGCCATAGACGAGCGCGCCCATACCGAGCGCGGCGAGAAGGACGCTGCGGAGGTCGATCCGTACCCGATTGTCGCCGCGGATGGCCGGCAGGACCCTGGGGGCGCCGACCAGGGCAACGAGGGCGAACGCGACGTTCAGGTAGAGGCACCACCGCCAGCTCAGCACGCTGGTGAGCGCGCCGCCAAGCACGAGCCCGATCGCCCCGCCGGAAGCGAGCGTGGCGCTGAACACCCCCATGACCCTGGCGCGCTCGTCTTCGTCGGCGTAGACGATGACGAGCAGCGACTTGGTGGAGGAGATCAAGATGGCCGCGAACGCCCCTTGGACGGCGCGGGCCGTGATGATCATCGCGCTATCGACGGCCGCGCCGCCGACCGCCGAGGCGCAGGCGAAGCCGATCACTCCGATCAGGAGGGTGCGGCGGGCGCCGAGCCGGTCGGCCAGCCGCCCACCGGGGAGAAGAAAGCCGCCGAGCGCGACGGTGTAGGCGGTCACGACCCACTGGCGGCTGGTGCTGCTCATCCCGAGTCCGTGCTGGAGCGAGGGCAAGGCCACGAACATGACCGTCGCGTCGAGGATGGCCATCAGATGCGCCGAGGCGATCACCGCCAGCGGCCACCAGCCCACGCGGCCATCTCCCTGCTCCTGCGCGGACGAGGAGGAGCGTCCATCCCGGTTTGGCCGGGGACGACGAGGAGACCACCTTAGTAGACGCTGCGTCTTCACTCGGCTTCAAGCTACCATAGAGAACGTGACGTCCACAAAGGGCCCATCGGGGCAGCAGACGGTCGGCGACTTCCGCAGCCGACCACGACGACGTGGCGCCGCCCTGGAGCAGGCGATCCTCGATGCCGCGTGGGAGGAACTCACGCAGGTCGGCTACCGGAGCTTCACGATCGAGGGAGTCGCCGCTCGCGCGCATACCGGCAAGCAGGCGATCTATCGCCGGTGGCCCGGGCGCGCGCAACTCGTGATCGCGGCCATGCGTGAGCACGCGCCGGCTTATTCCGGGGAGATCCCCGACACCGGCGAACTACGCGGTGACGTGCTCGCGCTGTTGCGCCGGGCAGCGAGACGCTCGGCGGAGCTCGGCCGGGAGACCTTTCACGGCTTGTTGGCCGAGTTGGTCGAGGACCCCGAGCAGGTGGCGCTCATCGACCGTACCGTCGGCGAGACCGCCATGCGCACGATCCTTGAGCGGGCCGCCGCTCGCGGCGAGATCAACCTCGATCACGTCACCCCCCGGATCGCCGCGCTGCCCGTCGATCTCCTCCGACACGAGATCTTCGTCGCCGGCGCGTCGATTCCCGATGCGGTGATTCTTGAAATCGTCGATGAGGTCTTCCTCCCGCTCGCCCGGCGCGACGCCGCCGGCACCGATCGGCGCGGCTGACGGCCCGCGCCGGGGTGACGATTTGCGGGAGCGACCTCCGGCGCCGTCACCGTTTGGCGAGGAACGGCACAGGTCCACATCAGACCACGGCACGTCCGTGCACTTGTGCCCCCCATAGGGGGTAAAAGTGCACGGACGTCGTGGAGGGTGATGTGGAGGTGGGGAGGAACCGTGACGTTCCATGGGCCTTCGTCACGGTCCGCGCGCCGACCGCCCTCCCGGGCGGGCGGGCGGTGGTCCGACGCCGGCCGCCGGCCGACGACGGGCGTGTTCCCGGGGAAGGTCACGGGGATGGGAGGAACTCCGGGCTCCCGTCACCCTCCTGCCGGGTTCGTCACAGGTCCTCATGGGTTCGGGCACCTTTGCCGGGGTGCGGAGGCAACCTGTCGCCTTTAGTATCCCACAGGGCGACAAAA
>DASZUH010000285.1:0-9817 GCA_035547715.1 Solirubrobacterales bacterium | reverse complement strand
TGTACCCCCTATAGGCGGTACAACTGCACGGACGCCGTCCGCCTGATGTGGACCCGTGACGAACCGGGCGGAAGGGTCACGGAAGCCCGGAGTTCCTCCCGTCCCTGTGACCCGTTCCCCACGGAACCCTCACGTCCCGGGCGTCTCGTGGCGGCCACAACCTGCCAGGGCCGCCATGAGACGCCCGGGACGCACCTCGGACGGCCGCCGCGCCCGCGGACCGCGGCCCCCGCGCCCCTGGGCCGCCCGCCCGCTCAGCCCTTGAGCTCGGGCCCGGTCGGGAGCTTCTTGCCGCCGAGTTTGAAGGCGACCACGCGGGCGCCGATTTCGCCTAGTTCTTCGGAGGCCGTCAGGGCCGCGCCGCCTACGGTCGCCAGGACGTATTGGGTGCCGTCGATCGAGTAGATGACGGGGGCGGTGCCGAAGGCGAGTTCGAGGTCGGCCTGCCAGAGGTCGTCGCCGGTCTTCGCGTCGAAGGCGTAGAGGATGCCCGCCTGGTCGCCGGTGAAGACGAGGCCGCCCGCGCTGGCGGTGGCGCCGCCGTCCATGGGGGTCGGCATGTCGTGCTTCCACAGGACCTTGCCGGTATCGACGCCGACCGCGGTGAAGGTGCCGGTCTTCTTCGTGTTCTTGGGGACGATGCGGTCGCCGGCGAACTGTTTCTCGCCGTTGTGGCTTTCGTAGGTGACCTTGAGATACATGCAGAGTTCGACCCCGGAGACGTAGACCGCCTGCGTTTCCGGGCTGTAGGCGAGCGGCGAGTACTGCGAGCCACCGACCGCGCCGGGGCACTCGAGCGTCGGCTTCGTCGTCGGCGGCTTGTGGTCGCGCTTGACGAAGCCGACCGGCGGGAAGAGGTCTTCGCCGGTTTCGGCGTCGAGCAGGAAGAGCAGGCCGTTCTTGCCCGCCTCGGCGACGCCGCGCTTCATTTCGCCTTCGATTTCGGCGTTGAAGAGGACGACCGGGCTCTCGGCGTCGTAGTCCCAGAGGTCGTGGGCCTGCTCCTGGTGGAACCACTTGAGCTTGCCGGTGTCGGCGTCGAGGGCGAGGATCGAGTCGGTGTAGAGGTTCTTCCCCGGCCGTTTGGCGCCGACCAGGACCGGTGCCGGGTTGCCGGTGCCGACGTAGACCGTGTTGGTCGCCGGGTCGATCGTCGGCGGCATGTAGATGGTGCCGCCGCCACCGCCCTTCGGCACCCACTTTTCGCCCTGCTTAGGGACCGTGTAGAAGGTCCAGATCAGCTTGCCCGACTTCGCGTCGTAGGCGGAGATCTTGCCGCGGACGCCGTCCTCGGAGCCCGACACGCCGACGTACACCTTGCCGTCGTAGCTGCTCGGCGCCATCGACTCGTAGGCGCCGGTCGCCGGGTCTTCGACCTGCGAGGACCAGAGGCGCTCGCCGGTCTTCTGGCTCAGCGCCTGCAGCTTGTTGTCGAAGGTGAGCAGGAAGAGCTTCCCGTCTTCGGCGGCGATCCCGCGGTTGACGGTGATCCCGTAGCCGCCGACCCCGGTCGACTGGGAGAAGTCGACTTCCGGCGTGTAGGCCCAGTTGATGTGGCCGGTTTTCCCGTTGATCGACATCACCTCATCGGTCGAGGTGGTGACGTAGACGTTTTCGCCGAGCACCAGGGGGAACGACTCCATCAGGTACTGGTCGGGTCCGAGCCCGGTGCTCCAGGCTTCACCGAGTTCGTCGACGTTTTCGGTGTTCACTTCGTCCTGGGTGGCGAAGCGCGTGTTGTCGCGATCACGCCCGAAGAGCGGCCAGTCGTCGATTTCCGGCGCCGAGGCCGCGTTCTTGCCGTTGCCCGCGCCCGCATTCGAGGAGGACGACGACCCACCGCCGCAGGCCGCGAGGACCACGGCCGCCACCAGCACGGCGAGGCCCGCCGGCAGGATCCTCGGCCCGCGCGCGCCGCTCATGGCGTCGGCTTCTTCGAGTAGCGGGAGAAGGAGAGCTCCATCGTGCCGAGGCTCTTGGTCGAGACGTTGGCGACCAGCTTCCCCGGCGCCCGGTATTTGCCGACGAACCTGCCGATCGTCGGGCCGAGGAAGGAGCCGCCCTTGACCAGCGCCGTCCGCGCCCGCCCGCGCCACTTCAGTTCCTTCAGGTAGACGACGTCGTTGTTCTTCTTCGTCCGCAGGTTGAGGATCCCGGCCGGTTCTTCGGAGCCGGGGAATTCTTCCTGGATGAACATCGTCAGTTCGCCGCCGCGGACGCCACTGCCGCCGGCCCCGAGCACCTTCACCTGGTAGCGGCCGATCCAGCTTGCGGTCGGGCCCCAGCCTTCCTTGGCCTTGCCGGCGACCGCGACGGGGGCAAGGAAGACGGCGCTCGAAAGGGCGAGAAGGCCCAAAACGAGGAATAGGCGTCTCATTGCTCCCAAAACCCTAATGAGTCGGGGTCTCCGGCCGCCGATCCCGCTTGGTACCGTCGATTGTATGTGGCGATGGCCGGAAGCCGACCCGCGCGAAGTCGTCGACCTGGCCGGGGCCGGGACGCTCGCCGACGGGGTCGGCGAGGCCGACCTCGGGACCGAGCTGCGGCACTGGCGGGGCGTCGTCGCGCGCCGCCGCCTCGTCGCCCTGCTGCGCCGCCAGGGCGCCCTCGCCCTCGCCCTCGCCGCGGTGCTGGAGGTCCTCGCCCTGGTCGGTCTCTTCCCCCAGTGGGTGGTGGTCGCGGTGCCGCTCGCGGCGCTCCTCGTGTCGGTCGGCTGGTTCGCCGCCCACGGTCCCTCGCCGTTCGGGCTGGCGCGCCTCCTCGACGACAAGCTGGGACTGAACGACCGGTTGGCGACGGCGCTCGAGATCGAGGCGCGCGGCGGCGAGGAGTCCGCGCTCGAACGACGCACGGTCGCCGACGCCGCGGCGCTCCTGCGCGCGGGCCGCGAGGACTGGCGGGCGAGCGCCGCCGAGGCCGGGCACGAGTGGTGGGCGCCGGTCGGCGCGGTCGCGCTGCTGGCGATCGTGATCGCGGTCGGCGCGGCCACCGGCGGCTCGTCCTCCTCGGCGCCGACCTCGGCGCTCGGCCCGAACGGCGGTGGCGGGGCGGGCGGCCCGAACGGACTCGAAAGCGAATACGCCAAACACCTCAGGCACCACAGCAAGGGCCAGAACCTGGCGCCGACGGGAAAGCTGCACAAATTCAAGGGCAAGCGCGTCTCGCCGAGCCAGATCCAGGCCGAAGCGGCGAAGGAGGGCTACCAGCAGATCCCCCAGGTCAAAGGCACCGGCAAGGCGAAAGCGGGCGCCGCAGGCAAGGGCAAGGGGAACGGCGCCGGCAAGTCCGGGAAGACGAGCATCCACCAGAGCGCCGAAGGGGCGAAGCCGGGCAGCGGCGCGGGCAAGAACAGCAAACGCGGGTCGGGCAAAGGCCCGAACGAAGCCGAACACCCGACCGTCGGCTTCAACGTCAAAGGTAAAAAACACGGCAACCACGGCCGCAAGGGCAACTCCGAAGTGAGCGGCGCCGGGGCGAAAAAATCGGCTCCGAACGGGCAGGGCGACGAATCGAGCTCGAGCGCCGCGCAGGCCGGCCCCGGTACCAAGAGCAGCCCCGCCAGCGGCACCAAAGCGGGCGGCGAACAGGGCAACAACTCGCAGGGCCACGCGACGCCGATCACCGGCCAGGCCTCGCAGGCGGTGAAGATCCACCCCGGGTACGCGCCCTCGCGCGCCTCCAAGGCGGGCAAAGAAGGGAAGAAGGAAGCCGGGTACTCGCAGGGTGGCGGCGGCAAGGCGCGCACCGGTCGGGTGACCGGCGGCACCCAGGTCGGTGAGGAATTCACCTACGTGCCGGCGGCGGGCGGCGCCGTGCCCGGGCCGAGCGCCGGGATCCAGCGCAACTACCTCGAATCGCTGAAGTGGATCGAACGACTGCCCTGGTGAGGACCGCGCGTTGACCCTGCTCGCCGCCCCGGCGCTGGCCGCCCTGGTCCTCGCGATCCCGCTGCTCGCCCTCCACCTGCGGCGCCGCAGGCCGCCGCGCCGGGCGGTCGGCAGCCTGCTCGCCTGGCGCGACCTGCCGGGGGCCGGGGGAGGCGGGGCGCGCCGCTTCGGCCGGCCGCCGCTGCCGCTCCTGCTGTTGCTGCAACTGCTCGCGCTCGTCCTCCTCGTCGTCGCGCTCGCCCACCCGGCGAAGGAAAAGAGCGCGGCCGGCTCCTCCCACGTCTACGTCGTCGACCAGTCGATGTGGATGGGGGCCGAAGACGGCGGCGGCACGCGGATCGAAGCCGCCGCGGCGGAGCTGCGCGAACGGCTCGCCGGCCTGGCGCCGGGCGACGCCGTGCGGATCGTCGGCGCCGGGCCGACGCCGACGATCCTCTACGAAGGCGCCGCCGGGGGTGCCGGGGCGGCGGTCGGGCGGCTGAGCGCGGGCGCGAGCCCCGCCAACCTGACCGCGGCGCTGCGCCTGGCGGCCGGGCTGCGCGCCGGGGACGGCGACCAGATCGTCCTCCTGCGGGCGCCCGAGGAAGCGGCGCCGCGGGTGCGCGGCGGCGGCTCCTCCTACGAAGCGGTGACCGTCGGCGAACCGGTCGACGACGTCTCGATCGGCGGCGCGAGCGCCCACTGCGACCTGCTCGGCGCCGAAGCCTGCGAAGTGTTCGTCCGCCTCACCGACCACGGCGCCGCCGCGGCGAGCGTGCCGGTGCGGATCGAAGTCGAAGGTGGCGAAACCCGTAGCAAAGCGGTCGAGGTGCCGGCCGGCGGCTCCGCCCCGCTGGTCTTCACCGCCACGCCCGGGGCCAAGCTCAAGATCAGCGTCCCGGCCGGCGGCGATGGGCCGGCCGTCGCCGACTCGGCCTTCGTCTCGGTGCCCGAACCGGGCGGCGAGCGGATCACGCTGGTCGGCGAACGCACCCGCGCGCTGCCGCTCGCCCGCGCGCTCGCCTCGGTCCCCGGGGTGAAGCTGCGGCTGCGCACGCCGCAGTCCTACAAGGCGAGCGACCCGTCGACGAGCGACCTGCTGGTGCTCGACGACTTCGTCCCCAAGGGCGGCCTGCCCGACGCCCCGGCGCTGCTCCTCGTGCACCCGCCGAGCTTCCCCGGCGGCAGCGTCCGCGGCGCCATGCACGACAGTCGCATGAGCGGCACCGAAGCGGCGAGCCCGCTGCTCGATGGCGTCGACCTGGAGTCGCTGACGATCGGCGCCGGCGCCTCGCAGCGCCTGTCCCTGCCCGCCCTCTTCAGCGCGGCGGCGTGGAGCGCCGAAGGGCCGCTGATCGCCGCCGGCGTCGACGGCGGGCGCCGCGTCGCGACGATCTCCTTCGAGCCCTCCGAATCGAACCTGCCGCAGCTGGGCGGCTTCCCGACCCTGATCGACAACATCGTCGCCTGGTCCCAGCGCCTGGCTCCGCAGAGTGCCGCGGCGGGGGTTCCGTTCGGCCTGGTCGAGCCGCCGGGCACGACCGCGGCGAGCATCGCGCCGAGCGCAGGCGGCGAAGCGCGATCGCTCGGCGTCGCCGCCGGGTCCGAAGTGCCGGTCCGCGTCGCCACGCCCGGCAACTACGTGGTCACGGTCGAAGGGTCGTGGGGCACGCGCGAACTCGCGCTCGCCGTCAACCCCGGGTCGACCCCGCCGGCGGGCGCCCCGGTCGACCTCGCCGCGCCGGCGCCGACCGCGCACGCCGGCCACACCGACCTGTGGAAGTGGCTGCTGGTCGCGGCGCTCGTCGTCCTCATCCTCGAGGGCGCCTACTCGCTCTGGCGCGAGCCCCTGCGCGGCGGCCCGCGCCGCCGGCGCCTCGTCGTCGGCCTCCAGGTCGCGAGCCTCGTCCTCGTCGCCGTCGCCCTCTTCGACCCGACCTCGGGATCCTCGGCGCCGCCGACCACCCTGGTGCTGGACCGCTCGCTCAGCGTCGGGCCCCGCTCGGCCGAAGCCGAGAGCGCCTGGCTGGCGACCGACGAAGGCTGCGGCTCGGGCTGCCACGTCGTCCAGTTCGGCGGCGGCGCCGAACTCACGGGGGCCGGGACGGGAGTGCTTGCGAGCGAACCGACGGGCAGCCTCGAAGGCCGCCAGACGAACCTCCAGGGGGCGGTCGAAGTGGCGCTGGCGCGGACCCCGCGCGGCGGCCGCGTCGTCCTCCTCTCCGACGGTCGGCAGACGGTCGGCGAACCGCTCGCGCTGGCCGCCGCGGCGCGCGAACGCGGCGTCACGCTCGACACCGTCGCCCTCAGCGCCCAGCCCGCCGACGCGGCCGTCACCCGGCTCGAAGCGCCGGGGGCGCTGCACGCGGGCGACCCGCTCTCGCTCGAGGTGACGGTGCGCAGCACGGTCGTCGAGCCGGCCAAGATCGTCGTCCGCCGCGACGGCGTCGTCATCGGCCACCAGGCGGTCGAACTGGGGGAAGGCGACAACCCGTTCCTGTTCGGCGTGCGGGCGCCGCGCCACCCCGGCTCCTACGGGTACGAGGTCACGGTCACGAGCGAACGCGACGCGCGCCCGCAGAACGACACCCTGGGGACGTCGGTGCGGGTCTCGACCGCGCCCCACGTGCTCGTCGCCGGCGCCGACGGCTCGGCCGCGGCGGAACTGATGAAGGCCGACGGCTTCAAGGTGACCACGGTGGCGCCGGGCGCGCTGCCGTCGACGGCGGCGGGCTACGCCGGCGTCGACGGGGTCGTCCTCGAAGACGTCTCGAACGAAGAACTGGGCAAGAAGCCGGCGGAAGCGATCGGCGAGGCGGTCCGCGACCGCGCCCTCGGCCTGCTCGCCTTGGGCGGCGAACACTCCTTCTCGCTCGGCAAGTACTACAAATCGCCGCTCCAGGAAGTGCTGCCGGTGAAAAGCCTCGTCCCCGGCAAATTGCAGCGGAAAAACGTCGCGATCGAGCTCGTCCTCGACCGCTCCGGCTCGATGATCAACGAGGCCGGCGGGGTGCCGAAGATCGCCCAGGCGCAGGCGGCGGCGCGCGGCGCGGTCGAATTCCTGCTCAAGCACCGCGACGAAGTCGGCATCGTCACCTTCGAAATCAAACCGAAAACGCTGGTGCCGCTGACCCGGGTCGAATCCGGCAACGTCGACGAAATCGTCAAGAAGATCAACTCGATCCCCGCCAACGGCGGCACCAACATCTACAAAGGGCTCGCCGCCGGGGTCAAGGAAATCGAGAAGTCGAAGGCCAAAGACCGCCACATCATCCTGTTGACCGACGGGATCAGCGAACCGGGCACCTACGCCGAACTGGTGCCGGGGCTGAAAAAGGGCAAGATCAGCGTGGCCACGGTGGCGCTCGGCGCGGAAGCGGACTTCGCCCTCCTGAAGCGGATCGCGGCCGATACCGGCGGCAACTACTACGCCACCGAAAACGCGCGCGACCTGCCGAAAATCTTCTCCAAAGAGACGCGGATCAACACGCGGACGGTGCGGCTCGTCGGCAGGCTCGGCGTCTCCGCCGGGGACCCCAGCCCGATCACCGGCAGCCTCGTCGGCCGGCCCCTGCCGCCGCTCGGCGGCAACGTCGTCACGGTGCTGAAGCCGGGCGCCGAGGCGGCGCTCCTCGCCCAGGACAAAAACCACCCACCCGACCCGGCGCTGGCGCAGTGGCAGTACGGCTCCGGCCGGGTCGCCGCCTGGACGCCGGGGCTGACGCCGGAATGGGCGGGCGAATGGCTCGACCGGCCGCAGCTCTTCCAGGACGCGGCGCGCTGGATCGAGCGCGGCGTGATGCCGCCGCCGCTGACCCCGAGCCTCGTCGCCGGCGACCGGCGCGAACTCGAAGTCGCGCCGGTGAACGCGGCGGGTCGGCCGATCGAACTCGAATCGCTCCACGGCACGCTCACCTCGCCGCAGGGGAAGACGACGACGTTGCGCTTCGAGGAGGCGGCCTCGGGGCGCTGGACCGCGCCGCTGCCCGAACTGGCCGCGGGTGAATACGAATACGCGCTGAGCTCGGTCGGCGCCGGCTCGCTGACCGGCAGGCTGGCGATCCCCTACGCGGCCGAGTACCGGCTCGGCCGCGTCGACACGACGCCGCTCGGCCCGCTCGCCGCGGCGAGCGGCGGGACCACGCTCGCGGTCGCCGATCCGGGCCACATCGAAGGCGACTCGCACCACCTGTGGTGGGTCTTCGCGGCGCTCGGCCTGGCGGCCTTCCTCGCCGGCGTCGCCCTCCGCCTGCTGGGCGGCGGCGCCGGCGAGGAGGACTCCGAGCCGCCGAAACGGCAAGATTTGCCGGACCGTGACGCAGACCCCGCCCCAATCGGCGAAGCCCAACCCGCTTGACCAGAACACCGCCCAGACCGGCGCCGTCCTCGTGCTCGGCGAGGGGGGCGGGCTCGGCGCGGCGCTGCTGCGGCGCCTGCAGCAGGGCGGCACGCCGGCCGCCTCGGCGCTCGACCTGAGCGACGGCGACGCCTCGGCGATGCTCCGCGAAGGCCACTGGCGCGCCGTCGCCGTGGTCACCCGCGACGACGCGCACGCGCTGCGGCTGACCCTGCTGAGCGCGCACGTGCGGCCCGACCTGCCGCTCTGGGTGACGATGTTCGACCACACGGTCTCGCGGGAGCTCGAGCACGTCGCGCCCAAAGTCCACGTCCTCTCGCCCTCGGAGATCGTCGCCGGCGACCTCGCCGAGGGGTGCCTGGCGGAGGCGGGCGACAACCTGGTCGGCCGCCATCGCCACGGGGTGCGGATCGTCGACGACGCGCTGCGGCTCCTCGTCGCCGCTGGCGCCGGCCTCTTCGTCGCCCTCGCGATCGAGATGGTGATCACGATGATCGCCTTCCACCACGGGCTGATCGACGCCTTCTACTTCTCGACCCGCTCGGTGGCGACGGTCGCCGGGCCGCCCGGCGCGGCCCGCGGGCCGGACTGGTTCAAGATCGTCTCGGCGGCCAACATGGTGCTCGCCGTCGCCCTGGTCGCGATCTTCACCGCGGCGCTGGTCCGCCGGCTCAGCCGCCGCCGCCTCACCACGCTCTTCGGCCCGCGCGCCGCGCCCGCCCGCAACCACGTCGTGCTGGTCGGCTTCGGCCAGGTCGGTTTCCGCCTCGCGCAGGCGCTGCAGGAGCGCGGCGTCGCCGTGATCGCGATCGAGCGCGATCCAGAAGCGCCCAGCGTCCGCCTCGCCAAGGCGGCCGGCATCCCGGTCGCGCTCGGCCGCGGCGACGACCGCGAGGTGCTCGAGCGGGTCGGCATCGAGCGTTGCGCCGCCGTCGCCGCGGTGACCTCCGACGACCTCGTCAACGTCGCCGTCGGCCTCGCCGCCGACGACCGCCGCCCCGGCGTCCCGATCGTCCTCCGCCTCGGCGATGGCGAGGTCGCCTCGGAGACCGACTCCCTGCTCCACCTCGGCCGCATCTGCGACGCCCACAAACTGGCGGCGGAGACGATGCAGCGGGCGATCGAGGCGGGGGCGGCTTAGGGGGCGGCGCTTTGGGGCGGGGGAAGCCGGCGCCCGGGGGCGGCGGCCGGGGCGGTTGGCGGCCGTCCGAGTTGCGCCCGGCCTTCTCGGTGGCGGCCCTGGCAGGTTGTGGCCGCCACCGAGAAGGCCGGGTCCGTGGGGAGAGGTGCGAGGGTTCGTGACGTGAGCCGAGGGACGTGCGCGTGTCGCCGGGAAGGAGCGCATGATCGGCCACGAAGGCGCAGGTCCCGTGACGAAGACGCAGGGAACGTCACGGTCCCTCCCGTCTCCCTGGGACCCGGCCGTCAACCTGTCGCCTTTAGTAGCCCACAGGGCGACTAAAGGCGACAGGTTGCGTCCAGCACCCCGGCGGAGGTGACCGGACCCATACGAACCCGTGACGAACCGGTCGGAACCGTGACGGAAGCCCGGAGTTCCTCCCGTCCCCGTGACGACTTGCCGGAGGCCCGGCCG
>DASZUH010000284.1:0-6196 GCA_035547715.1 Solirubrobacterales bacterium | reverse complement strand
CAGTGCGAACGCGTCGACGGCGCGGGCGTTCGTGGGAGCTCGTGGGGTCAGGCGGCGACGATGCGGCCGCCGCGCAGCTCCAATACCTCGTCGAAGGCGTCGAGGGCGGCGCGCTCGTGGGTGATGACGAGGACGCCGGGGCCGTCTTGGGCGAGCGCGGCGATGCGGCGCTGGAGGTCGGCGGCGCCAGCCGGGTCGAGGTGGGCGGTCGGCTCGTCGAAGACGAGGAAGGCGGCCTCGGCGAGGAAGAGGCGGGCGGCGGCGATGCGCTGGCGCTGGCCGCCGGAGACCTTCGCCCCCGCCTCCCCCACCTCGGTGTCGAGGCCGTCGGGAAGGGAGTCGAGCCAGGGCCCGAGGCCGACCGCGAGCAGGGCGTCGACGACCTCCGCATCGCCGGCGCCGGCCCGGCCGAGGGCGACGTTGTCGCGTAGGGTCGAGGTGAAGAGGTAGGCGTCCTGCGGCGCGAGGCGCACGGCGGCACGGACGTCGTCGCCGGACATTGCGGTGAGCGGCAGGCCGCCGAGCTCGATCCGCCCGGCGTCCGGATCGCGGAAGCGCACCGCAAGCTCGGCCAGCGTGCTCTTGCCGGCGCCGCTCGGGCCGAGCAGGGCGACCGCGCGGCCCGGGCTGAGCGCCAGGTCGACGCCGTCGAGCACCCAGGGCCCGTCGTCGTCGTAGCGGAAGCGGACGTCGTCGAAGCGCAGGACGCCGGTCCGCACGGGGCGCGGGAGCGTCGGGTCGCGGACCGGGGGCCGGCGGTCGATCACGGCCTCGATCCGGGTCGCCGCGGCGGCGCAGTTGTCGATCCCGGCGGCCGCCGCGCCGAGCGGCGCGACCGCCTCGAAGGAGGCCATCGCCAGCAGCGCCAGCGCCGCCAGCATCACCCCGGCCAGCGCCCCCGAGCCGACCGCGGGGATCGACACCGCGAGCATCGCCACCACGGTGGCACCGGCGATCGCGGTGAGGAGCCCGGCGGCGAGGCCGCCCGCGACCGCGTCGCTGCGCTGCAGCGAGGCGAGGCGCTCACCGCTCGCCTCGGTGCGGGCGATCCAGTCCTCGGCGCGGCCGGCGACGGCGATCTCGGCCGAGCCGCCGGCGACCTCGAGCACCTCGGTGCCGAGCGTGGCGCGCGCCGCCGCCTGGCGCCGCCCGGCGCGGCGGTTCGCCGCCCGCGTCACCAGCGGCACCCCGATCCCCGCCGCGAGCAGCGCGAGGGCGAGCACCAGGGCCGCGGCGGGCAGGATCAGGAAGGCGACGATGACCGCGCCGAGCCCGGCGACGATCGCCACCGCCGGCGGCGCCAGGCCGCGTAGGTAGAGGTCCTGCAGTGAGTCGACGTCGCCGACGAAGCGGCCGAGCAGCTCGCCGCGGCCGAGCCCCGGCAGCCCCGCCGGGACCAGCGGCACGAGCCGGCGGAAGAGGTGGGAGCGCAGCTGGGTGAGGCTGCGGAAGGCGAGGTCGTGGGAGACGAGCCGTTCGGCGTAGCGCAGCAGCGCGCGCGAGATGCCGAAGAAGCGGACACCGACGATGGCGACGCCGAGGGCGAGGATCTCGGGCCGCTGGGCGGCGCGGCTGATCAGGTAGCCGGAGGTCGTCAGCAGCCCGACGGCGGCGAGCACCGCCCCGGCCCCGAGCGCGACGCTCAGCGCCAGCCGCCGCCGCGGCGCCGGCGCCACCGCCAGGATCCCGCGCAGCGCGTTCACGTCGTCACCTCGCCCCGCGCCTCGCCGCCCCCGGGTGCTTCCGAGCTTTTCTGCCATATATGGCAGAAAAGCTCGGAAGCACCCGGGCCGGCCGGGGTCAGGGAAGCGGCGGGGGTGGGAACAGCGCCGCGGGTGATGCGGCCGTCGCGGAGCTCGACCACGCGGTCGGCGCCGCGCACCGCCGCCTCGCGGTGGGCGACGATCAGGGCGGTGCGGCCGGCGCAGAGGCGTTCGATCGCGGCGATCACCTCGGCCTCGGTGCCGGCGTCGAGGTGCGCGGTCGGCTCGTCGAGCAGGAGCAGCGGCGCGTCGAGGAGGAAGGCCCGCGCCAGGCCGACCCGCTGCGCCTGCCCGGCCGAGAGCCGCCGGCCGCCCTCCCCGACCACCGTGTCGAGGCCCTCGGGCAGGAGCGCCAGCACCGGGCCGAGGCCGGCGGCGAGCGCCGCCCGCTCGGTCTCGACGAGGCCCGCCTCGGGCCGCCCCAACCTGATGTTGTCGGCGACGGTGCCGGCGAAGATCGTCGGCCGCTGCGGCACCCAGGCCAGCCGCGCCCGCCAGTCGGCGGCGGCGACCTCGCGCAGGTCGACGCCGCCGCAGGTGATCGTCCCCGCCTCCTGCTCGGCCAGCCGCAGCAGCAGCGAGAGCAGCGTCGTCTTGCCGCCGCCGCTCGGCCCGACGAGGGCCACCGTCTCCCCCGGCTCAAGCATCAGGTCGACCCCGTCGAGGACGCGCTCGCGCCCCGGGTGCGAGAACGAGACGCCGCTGAGCACGACGGGCGCCCGCCCCGGGTCCGGCGCCGCCACCCGGTGCTCGGGGGCGCTCACCGCGGCGGGCCGGTCAAGCACGGCGAAGATCCGTTCGGCGGCGGCCATCGCGTCGGCACCCGCGTGGAACTCGCTGCCGAGCTTGCGCAGCGGCATGTAGACCTCGGGCGCGAGGATCAGCACGGTCAGCCCGGCGGTCAGCCCGAGGTCCCCTTCGGCCAGCTGGATGCCGACCGTGGCGGCGACCAGCGCGACCCCGATCATCGCCAGCAGCTCGAGCACCAGGGCGGAGAGGAAGCCGACCCGCAGCGTCGCCATCGTCTCCCGCCGGTAGCTCTCCCCCGCCGCCTCGATCGAGTCGGCCTGAGCCTCGGCGCGGCCGTTGGCGCGCAGGGTCTCGAGCCCGCCGACCAGGTCGAGGAAGCGGGCGCTGAGCCGCGAGAGCCGCTGCCAGCGCCGCCGCGTCGCCCCTTCGGCGAGCCGCCCGATCAGGATCATGAAGACCGGGATCAGGGGCGCGGTGACCGCCAGGATCGCCGCCGCCTCCCAGTCCCGCGGCACCGCCCAGGCGAGGATCGCCAGCGGCGTCAGCGCCGCCAGGACGGCCTGCGGCAGGTAACGGGCGTAGTAGGCCTCGAGCGCGTCGACCCCCTGCACGGCGGCGGCGGCCAGCTCCCCCGAGCGCTCCCCGGAGAGGGCGCCGGGACGCTCGACCAGCAGGTGGCGCACCAGCCGCGAGCGCAGCTCGGCCATCACCCGCGCGGCGCCGATCCGCCCCGAGACCTCGAAGCCGAGGTCGACCGCGCCGCGCCCCAGCGACACGGCAAGGAGCCAGGCCAGCTGCGGCACCAGCGCGGAGAGCGAGGCGCCGCCGAGGAAGGCGTCGACGACGATGTGGGCGAGCAGCGTCGCCTGGGCGACGATCAGCGCCGTTGCCAGGCAGCCGAGCGCCACGGTGGCGACGATCTGCCCGCGCGCCGCGCGGCTCGAGCGGGTGAGGCGACGCTGGGTCGCCCGCGCCTTAGCCCTGGCTTCCGGGTCCTGCCGGCTTGAGCTCATCGGGTTTCCTCCCACCGCCCCGCGTCGCGTCGCCGTCGCCGCCCTGGGCGGGCAGCAGGTCGAGCGGGCTGCGCACGTCGCCGAAATCCTCGGCCGAGACGCGCCGGCGGAACACCCAGTAGGTCCAGGCCTGGTAGACGAGCACGACCGGCACCAGCAGCGCCGCGACCACCGTCATCACGACCAGCGTGTAGTGCGAGGACGAGGACGCGTTCAGCGTCATGTCGAAGGCGGAGCTGGTGCTGGAGATCATCGTGTGCGGGAAGAGCCCGACGAAGAGCGAGGTGAAGAAGAAGACGATCGCGCCCGCCGTCGCGGCGAAGGCCCGCCCGGCGCTCCGCCGCAGCACGACCACGGCCGCGACCAGCAGCACCGCGGCGACCGCGGCGAGCAGCGCCGAGGCCACGTCGATGCCGCCGTGACCGCGGTGGTCGAGAACCGTCCAGAGAAGAAAGGCGATGCCGGCCGCAGCGGCGGGAGGCATGACACGGCCGGCGATCGCCCTCGCTCTCTCGCCCATCTCCCCCTCGGTCCTCAGGGTGAGGAAGACCGAGCCGTGGGCGAGAAAGATCAGCAGCGTCGCGACGCCGCCGAGAAGCGCGTAGGGGTTGAGCAGGGTGAAGAGCGTGCCCGTGTATTCCATCTGGGAGTCGATCGGCACGCCGTGGACGATGTTCGCCCAGCCGACGCCCCAGAGCAGGGCGGCCGCCCCACTGCCGATCATCATCGCCCACTCCCAGCCACGCCGCCATCTCTCGCTCTCGCCTTTGCCCCAGAACTCGAAGGAGACGTTGCGGACGATCAGCGCGACGAGGATCAGGAAAAGCGCCAGGTAGAAGCCCGAGAAGAGCGTCGCGTACCACTGCGGGAAGGCGGCGAAGGTGGCGCCGCCGGCGACGATCAACCAGACCTCGTTGCCGTCCCAGACCGGCCCGATGGTGTGGATCACGGCGCGCTTCTCGGCGTCGGTGCGGCCGACCGCGCGGATCAGCATGCCGACGCCGAAGTCGAAGCCCTCGAGCACGAAGTAGCCGAGCCAGAGGATCGCGATGAGGACGAACCAGACGACCTGCAGGGCGGTGTAGTCGGGCATCAGGCGCTCCTCCTCAGTAGGCGAGGGCCAGCTCCTGGCCCGGCTCCTCGGCTTTGCCGGCCTCGACCGGGCCTTTGCGCACGGCCTTGACGAAGACCCGCCCGGCGATCAGCGCCAGCACCCCGTAGAGGGCGGTGAAGCCGACCAGGGTGATCCAGATTTCGGCGGCGCTGACGGTCGGCGAGTTGGCGACGTCGGTCTTCAACAGGCCGAAGACGACCCAGGGCTGGCGCCCCATCTCGGTGAAGATCCAGCCCGCCGAGCTGGCGATGAAGGGCAGCGCGACGGCCGGGACGGCGAGCCGCATGAACCACTTCGAGTCGCGCAGCTTCCCCTTGCGCTGCAGCCACCAGCCCCAGGCGGCGAAGGCGAGCATCGCGAAGGCGCAGCCGATCATCACCCGCCAGGTCCAGTAGGCGATCGCGACGATCGGCGTGTAGTTGCCCGGCCCGTACTTCTGCCGGTATTCGCGGTTCAGGTTGTTGATCCCCTCGACTTCGCCGCGCGGGTAGCCGGTGGTGATCCAGGAGAGCAGGTTGGGGATCTCGACGTTGCGGTTCAGCCCTTCCGGGTTCGACTTGAAGTCCCCGGTGGCAAACAGCGAGAGCCCGGCGCCATTTTCGGTGTTGAAGACGGCGTCGGCGGCGGCCATCTTCATCGGCTGCTGCTTGGTCATCAGGATGCCGTCGAAGTGGCCGACGAAGATCGTCGCGATCGCCGCCAGGGTGACCAGCGGCAGCCCCACCTTCATCGCGCCGTTGAACACCTGCGTCTCGTTGCCCTGGCGCAGGTGCCAGGCGGAGACGGCGATCAGGATCATCCCCGCCATCAGGAGCGCCGCCAGCATCGTGTGGGCGAAGGCGTAGAGGGCGGTGTTGTTGAAGAGGACCGAGGCGATGTTGGTCAGTTCGGCTTTGCCGCCGGCGAGCTTGTAGCCGACCGGGTGCTGCATCCACGAGTTGGCGGCGAGGATGAAGTAGGCGGAGAGCGCGGTCGACGCGGACACCGCCCAGGCACAGGCGAGGTGCACTTTCTTCGGCAGCCGGCCCCAGCCGAAGATCCAGAGCCCGAGGAAGGTCGACTCGACGAAGAAGGCGGCGAGCCCCTCCATCGCCAGCGGCGCGCCGAAGATGTCACCGACGAAGCGCGAGTAGTTCGACCAGTCCATGCCGAACTGGAACTCCTGGACGATCCCGGTGGCGACGCCGAGGGCGAAGGAGATCAGCATCAGCTTGCCCCAGAACCGGGTCGAGCGCAGCCAGTGCTCCTCCCCGGTCCGGTGCCAGCGCGTCTGAAAGACGGCGACGCAGAAGGCAAGGCCGATCGTGACCGGCACGAAGATGAAGTGGTACAGCGTGGTGATCCCAAATTGCCAGCGTGCGAGTTCAAGTGCGGTCATCGCGGCTGAAGCTATGGACGCCCCCAAGGCACTCCATCCGGAAAGTCCCACACCGCGATGTGTGGGCGGGGTGGGCGGCGGAGGTGGCGTTTGGCGGCCCTGCCGTGCCTCGCGGGCGCGGCGGCCGTCCGAGGTGCGTCCCGGGCGTGGGGGGGGGGGGGGGGGGGGGGGGGGGGGG
>DASZUH010000283.1:0-12997 GCA_035547715.1 Solirubrobacterales bacterium | reverse complement strand
TAGAGGGCGATGAAGAGGAGGGCGACGACCTGGATCCGCAGGACGTTGCCGGCCGGTTCGAATTCCTTGCCGCCGATCACCCGCATCACCGGGTCGGCGGCGCGGATCGTCACCAGGATGATCAGCATCCCGGCGATCACGGCGCCCTCGCTCAGCCCTTCGATGGCGTATTTCAGCCGCGCCAGGTTCGCCTCCTGGGCGGCCGTCGCCATCACCGGCAGGGCGACGCTCGCGACCAGGATCGGCAGGGCGATCAGCGCTTCCATCGCCCGCAGCGAGCCGCCGAAGTAGCCGACCTCCCTCGGGGTCGAGATCAGCGACATGAGGACGATCACGAGGCGGAAGTAGATCTGGCCGAGGACGAGCGCGGCGGCGATCGGCAGCGCCGTCCGCAGCAGGGCCCGCTGGCGGACGCGGTCGAGGCGTGGGCGCACGACGCCGGCCCGGCCGACCAGCAACGGCACCACGGCGAGGACCGCGAGGCCGACGAGGATCTGGACGGCGAGGAACGCGTCCAGCTTCGCCCCGGCCATCACCAGCACCACGACGCCGACCAGGACGACGAAGGCGCGCAGCATTTCGACCATCGCGATCCCGGCGTTGCGCAGGTCGACGGTCAGTGGCACCAGCACCGAGTTGCCGATCGCGACGAGCATGATGCCGGTCCCGGCGAGCGCGGTGCCGACCACCATCTCGCGCGGATAGCCGGCGACGAGCGCGAAGGCGACGAGGATCACCCAGGCGAACGCGGCGACCACGATCCGCTGGCCGACCACGTTGGCCAGCAGCGTCCGGCGCTCCTCGCGCGGGGCCATCGTCAGGTCTTTGGAGGCACTGACGTTGAGGCCCTGGTCGACGATCGCCAGGGCGATCCCGGCAAGCGACATCACGGTGACGTAGCGGCCCGACTCCTCGACGCCGAGGTGCCGCAGCAGCAGCGTCGCGGTCGCCAGGGCGAAGACCAGGCTCGCCAGGTTCGCGCCCAGCCGCAGGGCACTGCCGTGGATGACCTTCTTCCCCGCCTCGGGGGAGCGGAGGACGTCAGGTTCGGCTTGGCTCACGCAGTTGGTAGTCGCCGCGACTCAGGACTTTCTCCAACCAGACGTAGAGCACGATGAAAAGGTAACGGCTGCCCATCTCTTTCATCTTCAGCTTCGCCTCGCCGGAGGTCCGGTTGGTCCAGGAGGTGGGGACGACGGCGAAGGTGTGGCCGCGGACGACCGCCTTCAGCGGCAGCTCGACGGTCAGGTTGAAGTGCTTGGAGAGCAGCGGCTGGACGGTTTCGATGACCTCGCGCCTGTAGGCCTTGAAGGCGTTGGTGGTGTCGTTGTAGCGGTGGCGGAAGAGCATCCGGATGAACTGGTTCGCCAGCCGGTTGATGAAGAGCTTCAGGCGCGGGTAGTCGTAGACGTGGGCGCCGGGCATGAAGCGCGAGCCGAAGGCGCAGTCCCAGCCCTCTTCGAGCAGGCCGACGTAGCGGACGAGGTCGCGCGGGTCGTCGGAGGCGTCGGCCATCACGATCGCCACGGCGTCGCCCTCGAAGACGTCGAGCCCGGCCCGGATCGCGTTGCCGAAGCCCCGTTCGTAGTGGGACTTGTGCACCCGCACGCGCGGGTTCTCGACCCCGATCGCCGCGACGACGGCTTCGGTCGAGTCTTCCGAGTCGTCGTTGACGACGACGATCTCGTAGTCGATCTCGGCCCCCTCCAGGGTCGAGACCAGCCCTTCGACCGTCGAGCCGACCGACCCCTCCTCGTTCTGGGCCGGCATCACGACCGAGATCCTCATGCGGGAGCGGCCGTCCAGCGCTCGACGTTCTGCTCGTACATCTCCTGCAGGATCTCCTCGACCCCGTAGCGCAGCTTGAACTCCGGATAGTCGGCCTGGAACGGGGCGAGGTCGGAGATCCACCAGCGGTGGTCGCCGATCCGCGGCGCCTCGCCCATCTCCCAGGACAGCGTCTTGCCGGAGACCTTCTCGCAGAGCGCGATCGCCTCCAGCATCGAGCAGTTGGAGAAGCGGCCGCCGCCGATGTTGTAGACGGCGTGCGGCTTCGGGTTCTTGCGGAAGGCATCGAAGGCGGCGATCAGGTCGGCGCTGTGGATGTTGTCGCGGACCTGTTTGCCCTCGTAGCCGAAGACGGTGTAGTGCGTGCCGGTGACGGTGCACTTCATCAGGTAGGCGAGGAAGCCGTGCAGCTTCGCGCCGGCGTGCTGGGGCCCGGTGAGGCAGCCGCCGCGGAAGCACACCGTCGGCATGTCGAAGTAGTACCCATACTCCTGCACCAGCAGATCGGCGGCCGCCTTCGAGACGCCGAACAGCGAGTGGGTCGAGGCGTCGATCGACATGCTCGTGTCGATGCCCTTGTAGTACGGGTGGTCTTCGGGCAGCTCGAGCCGCTTCGCCAGCGAGAGCAGCGGCAGCCGGTTGGGCGTGTCGCCGTAGACCTTGTTGGTCGAGGTGAAGATGAACGGCGCGTCGATCGCGTGCGCGCGCGCCGCCTCGAGCAGGTTCAGGGTGCCGTTGGCGTTGACGCCGAAGTCGGTCTGCGGCTCTGACGCCGCCCAGTCGTGGGACGGCTGCGCGGCGGTGTGGATGACGAGCTCGATCGACCCCGCGTGCTCCTGGAAGATCCGCATGATCTCGGCCGCATCGCGGATGTCGACGTTCTCCCACCTGAAGCTCTGGTGCTCGTCGACGAGCCGCCGGGTGACGTGGGAGGTCGACGACTCGGGGCCGAAGAACCGGGCCCGCATGTCGTTCTCGATCCCGACCACGTCGAAACCCTGGCCGATGAAGTGGTCGACGGCCTCGGAGCCGATCAGGCCGCCGGCGCCGGTGATGATCGCAACGGGCACGGTGTTACTCCTTCCCCCTGGTGGAGGTGTCGATTTCGAGCGCCTCGGCGATCCGCTCGGGATCGGCGGCGACCCACTCGTAGATGTCGGCGAGCACGTCTTCGGCGCTCCGCCGGGGCCGCCACTCGTCGAGGGCGAACAACCTTGCGCAGTCGGAAAGATAGATGGGCACGTCCCCCTGCCTCGTCTCGGCGACCGGCGTGATCGCCACCTCGTTGCCGGTCAGGCGCTCGCAGATGCCGGTCGTCTCGCGCAGCGAGAGGCTGCACTCGTAGCCGCCGCCGGCGTTCACGGTCTGGCCGTCCCAGCGGTCGGGGTCGAGCAGCTGGCGCTCGACCAGGTCGACCAGGTCCAGGGCGTGGAGGAGATCGCGTACCTGCTTGCCATGCCCTCCGAACCCGATGTAGGAGAGCGGGTTGCGGAAGTAGTGGGCCAGCATCCAGTGCGTGAATACCCCCTGGTCGACCTTCCCCATCTGCCAGGGCCCGGCGATCACGCCGAAGCGGTCGATCACGGCGGGGACGCCGAGCGAGGCCCGGTACTCCTCGACCAGGAGCTCGGCGGCCAGCTTGGTCGCGCCGTAGAGCGTCCGCGCCCCCTCCAGCGGGAAGTCCTCGGAGATGCCGGCCGGCGAGACGCCGCGAACGTCCTGCTCCTCGGCCAGCTCGAAGCGCGTCTCGGTCTCCTCCAGCCGCAGGCCCACCTGCGGCGCCACCGGGTAGACGCGGCTGGTCGAGAGGAAGACGAAGAAGGCCCCGTCGCGCCGCGCCAGCTCGAGGCAGTTGTAGGCGCCGGTGAGGTTGGTGTGGACGAGGTAGCCGGTCTCGCCGTCGACCCCGCTCATCACCGAGGGCTCGGCCGAGCACTCGACGATCGCGTCGAACCGCGGCAGCCTGCCGAGGTCCTCCGGCTCCCGCACGTCCCCGCTGACGAACTCGACCCCCGCCTCCGCCAGCCGCGGCAGGTTCAGCGCCGACCCGCGCCGATAGAGGTTGTCGAGCGCCGTCACCTCCCAGTCGGGATGCCGACCGGCGAGCGAGACGGCCAGGTTGGAGCCGACGAATCCCGCCCCGCCGGTGATCAGAAGCCGCGTCACGGCGCCCGAGGCTATCGACCCGGGGCCGCGGAACCGGCCCTAGTCATCGGTCAGGTCCTCGATGCTCGCCAGCGAGACGGCCCGCGTCTGCGAGAAGAGGACGAAGAGGCTGACGAAGTTGCCGAGGGCGACGAGGGAGACGATCAGGGCGCCCAGGGCGATGTAGCTGGTCCAGCCGGGGATCGAGGAGCTGGTGAAGATCTTCAGGAAGAGGACGACGGCGGCGAGCACGACGCCGACGACGCCGAAGAGGACGAAGGCGCCGAGGGCGCGGATCGCGATCCGGTCGGTGAACGGCATCAGCATCCGCAGCCCGTGCATCGCCAGCTTGCCGTAGGTCATTTTCGACTCGCCCTGGTAGCGCCGCCCGCGTTCGCAGGGGACGAACTCGACCGGCATGTCGAGGGCGAGGATCGCCGAGGAGTAGGCGAGGTCGAAGGTCGGATGCAGGAGCGCCCGCTTCGCCACCCCGCCCGGCAGCACCGCGTAGTTGCCGGTCCGCACGGTGGTCCCGGTCAGCCCGCGGAAGAGCACGCGGAAGGCGCGGTAGAGCAGCTTGAAGGCCAGCGGCTCGTGGCGTTTGGTGCGCAGCGCCAGCACCACCCGCGAGTCGGTCGGCGTCTCTCCGTGCAAGGCCGCGAGCAGCCGCGGCAGGTCCTCGGGCCGGTCCTCGCCGTCGGCGTCCATCGTCACCACCGCGTCCTCGTCGGCGACCCGGGGCAGGATCTTGCGCAGCGCGTAGACGATGCCCCGCTGGTGGCCGAGGTTGAACGGCGGCTGCAGCACGGTCACGTCGCCGAGGTCGGAGAGCGGCGCGACCGCGGGGTCCTGCCCGGCGGTGTCGTCGATGACGACGAACCGGATCGGGCCGCCGACCGCGGGGTCGGCGCCGAGCACCTCGAGCACCCGGTCGCGCAGGATCAGGAAGGAGGCGGTGTCGCGGTAGACCGGGGTGACGATCCAGGTGGTCACAAGCTCCCCTTATAGGGGCCTTCCCGGCGCAGGAGTTCGTATTCGCCCCATTTGCCGATCGGCTCGAAGCCCTGTTCGAGGTAGCGCGTCAAGATGCCTTCCTTCTCGCCCCAACCCGCCTGCAGGCCGTTGTTGCGGAGGAGGCAGAGCTGCCTGTCGGCGCGGGTGTCTTCGATCACTTTTTCCTGGTGTTCGACGTCGAAGAGCGTCTCCCAACCGGTCGCGGTGTAGGACGGCGGTTCCTGTTCGGACCACAGGTAGAAGCTGTCCATCCCCGGCTCCATCAACGTCGCCGCGCAGTTCTGATCGATCCCGTGGACGACCGACCGGTAGATCACGACTTCTTCTTCGGAGCCGAGGTGGATCTTGCTCGAGCCGGGCAGGCCGAGCGAGAAGCCGGCGTTGTAGTTGCCCCGCGCCAGCGAGATCTGTTCCTTCAGGTAGACGTTGACCGTGAACCAGCCGAGCACCACGGTCGCCACCGTCGCCAGCCCGACCAGGGCGATCCGGTCGGCGGACATCTCGGTCACGGCGGCGATCCCGCGCACCCCGTTGCCGACGCAGAGCGCGCCGACCGGGACCAGGAGCAGGGCCGAGAGCTGGATCTGGCTGCCCGCCACCGGGTAGCCGTGCAGCGACTGCAGGACGGCGAGCAGCGGCAGCAGCAGGCGGGCGAAGGAGGGGGTCCGTTCCCCGGGCGCGGTCGGGATCAGCGCCACCCAGCAGAACGGCAGCATGCTGAGCGGGAAGCCTTCGAGCGTGTTGGCGTTGAACGGCAGGCTCTGGCCGGGAACCGCGTAGATCATCGTGAACCCGACGACGATCGCGAAGATGGCCCAGATCGCGCGCCAGGTCGGGCCCGGGGCGGCACTTCGATAGCGCGCCGCGAACCAGTAGGTGACGGCGGCGCCGAGGGCGATGAAGTCGAAGGCGTAGATCCGCTTCGAGAGGCCCATCGGGATGCTGAAGGCGTCGGCCTGGCGCAGCGGCTGCTTGATCACCCCGTCGATGAGGCCGTGGATGCTGGTACCGGCGCCGAGGATCGCCACGCAGGAGACGATCGCGAGGACGAGGAAGCCGCCGACCAGCCAGCGGAGGTCAGAGCCGACGCGGCGGCCGGTCTCGCGGGCGTGGAGGACGAAGACCACGGCGAGGGCGCTGATCGCGACGTGGAAGGCGTAGTGGCGCGCCCACCCGAGGTCGAACTTCCCGTACATCAGCAGGATCGGGACCAGCACGAAGAGGGCCTCGATCGCGTACCGCAGCCACCGTCGCCGCCACAGCACCGGGTAGCTGACCACGCAGGCGAGCACCACCGAGATCACGGCGAAGGCGCCGACGTTGACCTTGACCAGGAGGAGCGCCGCGACCGCGGCGCCGAGGATCGCCATCGCGTAGGGCGATTGGCGCTCGCGGACGAAGGTCGAGATGAGGACGATCGTCGAGAGCAGCAGGGCGATGATCCCGACCGGGTGCATCGGCTCGTTGGTGAGCACGAAGAGCGGCGCGAATCCGAGGATCTGGGTCGCCAGCCCGATCACGATGCTGCCCGTCATCCGCCACAGCGAGACCCCGAGCAGGAGGCCGGAGAGGACCCAGACGACCTCGGTCACCGTGCGTCCGTTGTCGTGGTTCACGGAGAGGCCGAAGAGCTGGAAGATCCCGCCCCAGAACTCGTAGTAGAAGGGCCCGTACTGGGTGAAGACGCGGTCGTAGAGTTCGCCGTGGTTGACGAAGCCCTTCAGCGCGGTGAGCATGTAGCCCTCGTCGTCGTAGTTCGCGAACCCGGTGAACATCCGCGGGTGGGCGATCAGCGCGGTGGCGATGGTCACCGCGACGAACCCGACCAGGGCCACGACGATGCGCAGGCGGCGATCAGCGCCGAGCGTTGCCGCGCGCGCGGCGAGTGCCTCCACGTTCAAGGGCCGCACGTTAGCGGACGGTCCGCCTGCCAGGATCCAGGGCGCGGGCCGTCGATCGGTCCGGCCCATGCCCGTGACTCCGCCACCCCCCACCGAGCTCGCGATCCAGGTCTGGCGGGTCGAGCTGGGGCCCGATGGCGGTCGCGGGGCGGCGCGCGGGGCACTGGGGCGGATCCTCGCCGCGGCGCTCGGCGAGGCGGGCCCGCCCGCCTTGGCGCCCGACGAGAACGGCAAGCCGCGCCTCGCGGTCGGGGCCGACCGGCTGGGCTTCAACCTCTCCCACTCCGGCGAGTTGGCCCTGGTCGCGCTCGCCCCGGGCGGCGTCGACGTCGGCGTCGACGTCGAGCGGATCAAGGAGCGCCGGGACCTCGTCCGCCTCGCCGCCCGCTGGCTGCCCGAAGAGGACGCGGGCGCCGTCGCCGTCGCCCCGGACGACGCGCGCGAGGCCGTCTTCTACGCCGCCTGGACCCGCCACGAGGCGCGGGTCAAGTGCGTCGGCACGGGGCTCGCCGGGCCATCCCCCGGCCCCGAGGTGGTCGCGGTGCCGCTGGAGATCGACGACGGCTATGCCGCCGCGGTCGCGATCCGCGACGGGAGCGCCGCTCCGCCCGCGCCGCGGATCTTGGTGAGCGACTGGGAGCGCCGAGGCGCCTAGGGACGCGGTCGGCCGCCGGTGATCTGGACGAAGGCGCGCCAGGCCGGCTTCGGGATGAACTTCGTCGCGTTGCTCTTGAAGAAGCCGACCGAGTCGCAGAAGGCACAGGATTCGGGCAGGTCTTTCCAGGAGAACCAGTAGACCTGCTTCAGGTCCAACCGGGTGCGGTTGGCCAGCAGGTAGGAGTAGGCCGCCTTCAGTTCTTCGACCTGGCCCTGGACGCCGTGCTCGAAGGCGTCGATGTGGAAGTCGTTCTGCGACCCCCACCCCATCTCGGTGATGTAGAGCGGCACGCGATCGTGCGCTTTGACGGTCACTTCGTGCAGTTCTTCGACGATTTCTTCAAGCTCTTCGGAGTCGATCGCGTACGGGTGCAGGGCGACGCCGTCGAAGTAGCGCTTGATCCCCGGCACCTTGTAGATCGTTTCGAGGAACTTTGCCGCCGGCATGCCGCGCCTGGCGCCCGCGGTCGGCCGACCGAAGAGCCCGGTGAGGATCACCTTGGCGCCCGGCTCGGCGGCTTTGATCACCGGGGTCGAGAGTTTCAGCAGCTTCGCGTAGTCGATCGGGCTGACCGGATAGGCGAAGTAGAAGAAGTTCGCCTCGTTCCAGATCTGCCACGTCTTGATCGGCATCGGCTTCGGGATCGGCTTCAGCTGCGCGCCGGGAAGTTCGTAGTCCGGCCCTTCCTTCTCCTTCTGCTGTTCGCGACGGATCGTCGCCGGCGCGTGTTCCACCCAGAATTCGCCGCCCGGGCCGTAGCGTTTGACCACGGCGCGGAGGAAGGTGACGTAGGCCTGGCGCTGGCGGGCGTTGTGGATCGGCAGCGTCGTTTCCTTCTTCGCCACCCACTTCGGCGTGGCGATGATGAAGGGCAGCACCGAGAGCCCCTGGCGGGCCGCTTCTTCGACCACCGGGTCGAACGCCGCCCAGTTGTAGGGGCCCCGCCTGGTCGGCTGCACGCCGGGCCAGATCAGCGGCGAGCGGATCGCTTCGATGCCACCGGCCTTCATGTATTCGGCGTCCCTTTCGGTCACCGCCGTCTGCGGCACGATGCCGAAGAAGCCCGCGCCCCTGGCCGGCCTATGGGCCGACGCGGCGGAGGCGGGGGTCGTCGACTCCTGCGAAGAGAGGAGGTAGATGCCGCCGCCGAGGGCGAGGACGAGAAGTGCTGCTGCGAGCAGGCGCCTCAAAGGAGTTCGGGAGAGTAGCGAACTTCATCTAAGGATCGGATAAGGGACGAAAGCCGCAACGACCTGTGGGTCGAAAGTGACGCCCGACTCCTGGCGGATGAGCTCGCTCGCCGCCGCGGGCGACTTCGCCTCCCGGTAGGGCCGGCGGGAGGTGAGGGCGTCGAAGGTGTCGGCGACGGCGATGATCCGCGCACCGAGCGGGATCTCGGCTCCTCGCAACCGGTCGGGATAGCCGCTGCCGTCGAGCCGCTCGTGGTGATGGCGGACGATCGCGCTCAGCTCCGGATCGCCGAGCGAGGCGACCAGGCGGGCGCCGAAGGTGGCGTGCCGCTGGATCTCCTCGAACTCCCACTTGTTGAGCCGGCCGGGCTTCTCGAGGATTTCCGGGGAGACGATGATCTTGCCGACGTCGTGGACGTGGGCGGCCCAGTCGAGCCGTTCGAGGTCGACGCGGGCGATCCCCATGGCCTTGCCGATGCCGCGGCTGCGCGCGGCGACACGACGTCCGTGGGCGGCCGCGCCCGGGACGCGGGTCTCGAGGGCGGTGACCAATCCTCGCAACCGCGCGTCCCAGGTCGGGCCCGGGGCGGGAACGCCAGGGGGAGTCGTCCCCGATTGGGTCGCTTCTGGGCTGTAGAGCGCCTCCAACATCGTGCTCCGTGCTTGCCTCCGGCCAGGTTGACCGCGCGACACTCACCCGGTCAATATCGCCGCTACTACCTAATTTTGGTATCGAACAATCACCGATCTTTTGTATGAATCGGGTTTGGCCGGCAAGCCGGCTGCCACCGCCCCCTCCGAGAGCGCCGCAGCGAGCCGGCTCGGCATCGGCTACGACCCCGACCCACGCTTCGACCTCGCGAGCCCGGACGTGCATGGTCCTTCACGAAGACCCATGGAGCTCACGATCCTTCATGGCCTCTCGACCGGTCGAGAAGATGCGTGTGGAGTTTTGGTCCCTGTGGGACCGAAACTCGACGCACGCCCTCGGGCCAACTCGTCCTGGGACGGGAGAGGCATGAGGATCCGTGACGTTCCTCGCGGAACCGGGACGGAACGCCACACTTCCTCCCGTCCCTGTGACGCCTTCCCCGCGGAGGCCCCACGTCCCGCTACGCCGCCGAAGCGTCCGCGTCACTCGGCGCCGCGGGCGCCTCCGCGGCCGCCTTCTGCGCGGCCGCCTTGGCGGCGGCGAGGCTGACCGTCGAGCCGAGCACGCCGGCGGCGAGGGCGGCGAGGGCGACGCCGGTGCCGGTCTCCTCGATCCCGAGGGCACCGTCGACCGAGAGCGGGCCGGGGCCGCCATCGACGATCAGGAGCAGCGCGGCGATGATCGTCAGGTTGTACTCGTAGCCGCCGCCCTGCGACCAGAAGCCGTTTTTCCAGTGGACGGTGCGGATCGCGGTGACCATCGTGCCGATCAGCGCCGCCGCGGAGAGCGGCGTGAAGGCGCCGAGCGCGATCCCGATGCCGCCGAGCGTCTCCGACGCCGACGCCGCGTGGGCGTTGGCGCGGGTGGGCGCCAGCCCGAGGCTCTCCATCATCCCGCTCGTTTTCTCGATCCCGGGGCCGCCGAACCAGCCGAACCACTTCTGGGTGCCGTGGCCGATGAACATGCCGCCGATGAACAGACGGGCGAGCAGACGTCCGAGCTTCATGTGGATACCTCCGGGGGGAAGGGGAGTAGGGAAACGCAGCCTAGGCCGGCGTCAGCGTCAATACCCGCCACGGCCCCTCGCCGCACATCGGTTGCGTCTCCCCCGCCAGCCAGCGCGGCTGCAGGTCGGCGTAATGGCGACTCGCCGGGTGCCCCGACTCGCCGGTGAACATCTGCCAGCGCGAGCGGTCGGGATCGGTCGGGTCGGCGACCATCCGCCAGCTCGGTCCCCAGACCGCGTGGTAGGGATCGTTCGGGTCGTAGGCGATCTGGCAGACCGTCTCCTGCGCGCCGCCGACCCGCAGCTTGCGGTTGAGCAGCCGGTGCAGCACCGGGTTGGCGTCGCCGAGCGCGTGCCTGAACTCCATCTCGTGCACGTCGCCCCAGCGCCAGCCGCCCGGGTCGGGACCGAAGCGGTCGCCGAGGTCGTCGAGCGCCCCCGCCAGCGCCTCGAGGACGAGGTCGTCCCAGGGCCGGCCGATCAGCCCGGGGTCGGCTTCCTCCCAGAGGTCCATCAGGTGCGAGTGCCAGCGCCAGGGGGAGGTGATGTGCGGGGCAAAGCCGTTGTCGGCGCGGTCGAGCCAGCGCTCGACCAGGTCCCGGTCGCCGATCGCGGCACGCGCCACCTCCCGCGCCAGGCGCAGGAGGAAGGCCTGGTAGATCGTCCCGGCGACGGTGTCGGGGTCGAGCCGGCCGTCCCAGGCGCGCAGCCGCTCGATCGCGGCGCGCTCCCGCTGGCCGGGCGGGTTGAGGCGCGACAGCCGCCGCGCCGCCTCCAGCCCGGGCAGCGAGAGCAGGTCCATCTGCATCTCGGCGAAGCCCTCGAGGTCGTGCTTCTCCCTCGACCGGAGCAGTTCTTCGATCCGCCTGGCGCGGAAGCCGTCGAGCCATTCGGAGGTGATGTGGTGCGGATAGTCGTCGCCGACGATGCGGTTGTTGGCGGTGACGAGGAAGCCCGACTCGGGGTCGACGACCTCGGGCAGCTCGTCGTAGGGGACCGTCCCCTCCCACTCGAACTCGCCGGTCCAGCCCGGCTTCGGCAGGTCGGCGACGCCGCCGCGGCGGCGCGGCAGGCGGCCGATCAGCTTGTAGCCGATCGAGCCGTGGCGGTCCGCCCAGACCATGTTCGAGGGCGGCGAGGTGTGCCCCTCGAGCGTCGCGACGAGCTCGGGGCCGGAGCGCACCTGGAGCAGGTCGACCTGGCCGAGGAAGGCGGTCGGTTCGCGCAGCGTCTGCCAGGCGAGCGCGAGCGGCTCGGCGTCGTCGGCGCCGAGCGCCTCGTTGACGATCGGCCCGTGGTGGGTCTCGCGCACCTCCAGTTCGACCGGCCGCGCCCGCCCCTTGACGACGATCTCCTCGGTCCGCGTCGCCAGCGGCCGCCACTCGTCCTCGAACAGGTAGCGCTCGCCGTCGATCCGCTCGATGAAGAGGTCCTGGATGTCGCCCATCGCGTTGGTGATCGTCCAGGCGACGTCGTTGGTCTGGCCCATGTAGAGGCCGGGCAGCCCGGGCAGCGAGGCGCCGCGGACGAACCAGTCGCCGATCCGGACCTCGATCTCGTACCAGAGGCCGGGCATGCCCTGCGGCAGGTGCGGGTCGCCCGCGATCAGCGGCATCCCGGTCACCGAGCGCTCGCCGGACACCGCCCAGTTGTTGGAACCCGACGCCTCGGTGGCGAGCCCGAGCGAGCGCCGCACCGCGTCGATCTGCTCGACCAGCGGCAGGCCGACGCCGTTCCAGGCCGACTGGTCGACGATCGGGTTGTCGCGCGGATAGGTCGGGTCGAGGCGGGCGGTCAGCTCGGGGCCGAGATCACGGACCATGTCGGCGCGCAGCAGCTCGCGCTCCCAGTTGGTCGAGAGGCCGAAGGCGAGCAGCTTGCCGAGGCCGAGCACGTCGACCGGGGTCCACGGCTCCCACCCGAGCCCGAGCAGGCGGAACTCGAGTGGCGGCGCCTTGGCCGCCGCGGCGCCCGCGTTCACGCCGGCGCAGAAGCGCTCGAGCAGGGCGCGCAGCTGCGGACCCAGCTCCTCGACCTCGCGTTCGGCGACGTGGCGCATGCCCAGCGTCCGCATCACCCGGTCGACCTTCACCGTGTCCTCGCCGGCGAACTCCGACAGCCGGCCGCTGACCACGCGGCGGTAGAAGTCCATCCCCCAGAGGCGGTCCTGGGCGGAGACGAAGCCCTGCGCGAAGAGCCCGTCCTCGACCGTGTCCGCCTGGATATGAGGAGTGCCCCAGCGATCGCGCCGCACGGTGACCGCCGCGCCCAGGCCCGGCGCCGTCAGCGTCCCCTCAGTCTGCGGCAGGGCCCGGCGCGCGAGGTGCTGCCAGGCGAGCCAGGCCGACCCCGCGGCGATCCCGGTCCCGGCGGCGCCGGCGATCGCTCCCACCTTGGCCGCCTGCATGACCCTCCCTCCGAGCATGGGGAAAGTGTTTCAGACTGGCCAACCGGCCAGTCTTCGGTCGAAGGATGCTGATCAGCGTGCCCTGCTCGCCCTACTCGACCAGGTCGGAGGGGAGGCGCGCTTCGGACTCGAGCTTTTCGAGGTGCGCCTCCATCGCCATCGCCGCCATCGGCAGCAGCTCGACCGGGACGTCGTCCCAGGCGATGGCGAGGAGCGCGGCGCGGGAGCGCTCGCCG
>DASZUH010000282.1:0-4786 GCA_035547715.1 Solirubrobacterales bacterium | reverse complement strand
ACGGCGCTCGACGGCCACGTCGGGATGCCCGGTGCCAGGACGCTGCGGACGATGCTCGACCGGCACACGTTCCGGCTCTCGGATTCGGACCTGGAGATCTACTTCCGGCCGCTCGCCCTCGCCGCCGGGTTTCCCCAGCCGCTGACGAAACACTGGGTCCTCGGCTACGAAGTCGACTTCTGGTTCCCCGACCATGGCCTCGTCGTCGAGACCGACGGCCTCCGTTACCACCGGACCCCCGCCCAGCAGGCCCGGATGGTGAAACGCGATCAGACGCACATGGCCGCGGGCCTCCGCGTCCTGCGCTTCACGCACTGGCAGATCGCCTACGCCGCCGACGAAGTCACCGACGTGCTGCGGCGCGTCCGCAGGCTGCTCTAGACGCCGGGCGACTGCGGCTCGCCGAGGCCGTGGCTTCCGGCGGCGCCGGCGCCGGTCGCCCGGTCGACCCGCTGCACCACGTCCCCCGGGTCGGCGACGCCGTAGAAGATGAAGTCGTAGTCGCCGCCACTCGCGGCGGTGTTGAAGTCGACGTCGCCGATCTGCATCAGCCGCTGGTACACCGACTGGCTGTAGTTGACGTCCTGGACCCGCTCCAGTCGCGTCTCCTGGATCTCCCGCGAGACGATCCCGCGTTTGATGTTGAGGCGCCGCGTGGTGATCGTGTAGGTCGTCGCCCAGCGTCTGAGGAAGCCGACGAGGACGGTCAACGCCAAGACGACGAGGACGACGATGAAGACGGACGCGGTGCTCCACACGAGCTTGGCGATGATCCCGAGGACGATCGCGATCGCGACGCCTTTGAGGTAGAAGCCGAGGATCGCCCGCCAGGAGGGGTGGCCCTCGAAGATGATCTGCTCACCGTCGGTCAGCTTGACGCTCACGGGCGCCAGCATAAGCGCGGCCGTCCCCCCGTGTCCATAACCTCGGGCGCGATGGCGATCCTCAAGGTCGAGCCGCTGACGACCGCCCGCGCGCTGCGGGGGCCGTTCGACTACCGCCGCCCGGAGGCGATGGCGGGGCTCGAGATCGGCAGCCTGGTGCGGGTGCCGTTCGGGCCGCGGCGGCTGCTCGGCGTCGTCGTCGGGGTGGCCGACTCCTCGGAGCTCGCGCCGGAGCGGCTCGCGGAGCCGATCGAGGCGCTCGAGGCGGGCGCCTCGAAGGAGCTGGTCGAGCTGGGGCTGTGGGTGGCGCGGGAGTACTGCTCGACGGCCTCGCGCGGGCTGGCGCTGGTGCTGCCGCCGGGGACCGGGACCGGGCGCGCCGCGCGGACGGTGCGCGCCAAGGTCGAGTTGCGGGCCGAGATCCTGCCCGCCGGCGAGGCGGCGCTGGAGGGCGGCGAGCGGCTCGGGGTGAAGCAGCGGGCGGCGCTCGAGGCCCTGGCGGAGGGCGGCGAGATGTCGGCGCCGCAGCTGGCCGCCGCGGTCGGGGCGGAGCGCGCCGTCGTTCGCCGGCTCGCCGAGCGCGGCCTGATCGCGACCCGCGATTCGAGCGTGCGCCGCGCCCCCGCCGCACCCGCGCTGCGCGCCGCGGCCGAGCCGCCGCGGCTCCTCCCCGAGCAGCAGGCGGCGGTCGACGCGCTGGTGGCGGCGCTCGACGGCGAGGCCGGCGTGCCCCGCGAGCACCTCCTCCACGGCGTCACCGGCTCGGGCAAGACCGAGGTCTACCTGGCGGCGGTCGAGGCGGCGCTCGCCCGCGGCCGCGGGGCGATCGTCCTCGTCCCCGAGATCGGGCTCGCGCCGCAGGCCGTCGCCCGCTTCCGCGCCCGCCTCGGCGACCGCTTCGCCGTCCTCCACAGCGCCCTCTCCGAGGGCGAGCGCTTCGACGAGTGGCAGCGGCTGCGCAGCGGCGAGGCCTCGGTCTGCGTCGGCCCGCGCTCGGCGATCTTCGCCCCCGTCGGAGACCTCGGCCTGGTCGTCATCGACGAGGAGCACGACGCGAGCTACAAGCAGGAGGGCGACCCGACCTACGACGCCCGCGCCGTCGCCCGCCACCGGGCGCGGGAGCGCGGCGCCGTCCTCGTCGCCGGGACCGCGACGCCGCGCCCGGAGACCTGGCTCGAGCTGCCCCGCCTGGAGCTGCCGCGGCGGGTCGACGGCCTGCGGATGCCGCCGGTCAACGTCGTCGACATGCGCGAGGTCGACCCCCGCAGCGGCCCGCTGCACGCCGACACCTGGACCGCGCTGGAGGAGGTGCGGGCGGCGGGACGGAAGGCGATCGTGATGATCAACCGCCGCGGCTTCGCGCCCTGGCTCACCTGCCGCTCCTGCGGACACCACTGGAGCTGCCCCAACTGCGACGTCTCGCTGATCGTCCACCGCGAGTCGGGCCGCCTCGTCTGCCACCACTGCGCCCACTCCGAACGGGCCCCGCGCGCCTGCCCCGTCTGCTCGTCGACCACGCTGGCGCGGGCGGGCGCCGGGACCGAGCTGATCGAGGAGCTGGTCAGGGCGCGGCTGGCGCCGATGCCGGTCTTCCGTCTCGACTCCGACACGACCGCGCGGCGCGGCGCCCACGCCCGGATCCTGGCCGAATTCGGCGAGGCGGCGAGCGCCGTCCTGGTCGGTACGCAGATGGTCGCCAAGGGCCACGACTTCCCCGAGGTGACGCTGAGCGCGATCCTCGATGCCGACGCGACCCTGCGCTTCCCCGACTTCCGCGCCGAGGAGCGGACCTTCGCGATGGTCGCGCAGCTGGCCGGGCGCTCGGGGCGCGGCGCCGCCGGGGGCGAGGTGATGGTGCAGACGCTGGCCCCGCACGCCGCCTCGATCGAGCGCGCCGCCGCCCACGACTCGGCGGGCTTCCTCGCCGGCGAGCTGGAGCGCCGCCGCATCCTCCGCTACCCGCCCTACTCGCACCTGCTGCGGGTCAACCTCAGCTCCGAGAGCGAGGAGAAGGTCGACGCGGCCGCCGTCGCGATCGCCGCCGAACTGCGCGCCCGCCTGCCGCTCGAATCGGAGCTGCTCGGGCCCGCGCCGATGTTCCGGGTGCGGGGAAGGCACCGGCGGCGGATCCTGGTCAAGGCGCAGGACCGGGCCGGGACGGTCGCCGCGGCGCGGGCGACGGTCGAGCGGCGCGCCGCCGACCGGGCGCTGAAGGCCAAGGTGGCGATCGGCGTCGACGTCGATCCCCAATAGGTACGATCGACGGGTGAGCGACGAGCAGGCGGTCGACGCCGAAGAGAACGAGAACCAGGAGCAGGAGGAGCTTCACCGCGAGCTCATCGAGCGCCGTGAAGCGGCGCTCGCCCACGTGGTCAAGTTCGGCGACCCGGTGCTGAAGAGTCGCGCCTCCCCGGTGCTCGAGTTCGGCCCGGAGCTGCGCGAAGAGGTCGAGCGGATGGTCCACATCATGCAGGACGGCATGGGGGTCGGCCTCGCCGCGACCCAGCTCGGCGTGCTGCGCCGGCTGCTGGTCTTCCAGGCGGGCTCCGACAACGAGCCCTCGGCGCTGGTCAACCCGAAGATCGAGTGGATCTCCGAGGAGCTGGCGATCGCCGAGGAGGGCTGCCTCAGCCTGCCGCGGGTGACGATGGACGTCGAGCGCCCGCTGCACGCCCGCTTCACCGGGCGTGACGTCGACGGCGAGCCGGTCGTGATCGAGGCCTCGGGCCTCGAGGCGCGGGTGCTCCAGCACGAGATCGACCACCTCGACGGGGTGCTGATCCTCGACCGCACGACGCGGCAGCAGCGCAAGGCGGCGCTGCGGGCGCTGCGCGCGGGGGAGAGTTACCACCCGCCGGCCGAAGACGAGGACGATCCCGGCGAGGAGCTCCGCGAGCCGCGCACCGACGCGTGAGCGCGTGAGGACCGTCTACCTCGGCACCTCGGATTTCGCGGCGACGGTCCTGCGCCGCCTCGCCGCCTCGCCGCACGCGCCGGCGCTCGTCGTCACCCCGCCCGACAGCCGCCAGGGACGCGGGCGGAAGGCGTCGCCGCCGCCGGTCGCCGAGTTGGCCGCCGAGCTCGGGACCGACCTGCTGCAGGCGGCGAACGTCAACGATGAGGACGCGCCGGCGCGGATCCGCGCGGCCGAGCCCGAGGCGCTCGTCGTCTGCGCCTTCGGCCAGTTGATCCGCGAGCCGCTCCTCGGCCTGACCGAGATCCTGAACGTCCACCCCTCGCTCCTGCCGCGCTGGCGCGGGGCGGCGCCGATCGAGCGGGCGATCATGGCGCGCGATCGGAAGACCGGCGTCTGCATCATGCGCCTGACCGCGGGGCTCGACTCGGGCCCGGTGGCGCTGCGCGCCGAGGTCGAGATCGGCGAGGACGAGGACTATGGGATGCTGGCGGCGCGCCTGGCGGAGCTCGGCGGGGAGCTCTTGGTGGAAGCGCTCGACCTGCTCGGCGACGGGACGCTCGCCTTCGCCGAGCAGGACGACGCGGCGGCGACCTACGCGGAGAAGATCGACCCGGGCGAGCGGCGACTGGACCTCGGCGAGTCCGCGGCGGACCTGGCGGCGAGGGTGCGGGCGCTGACCCCGCACATCGGCGCCTACCTGGAGCTGGAGGGCGGCGAGCGGCTGGGCGTGCGGAAGGCGCGTGCGGTCGGTGCCGGGGACGAGGGCCCCCTCCTTGTCCCGACCGCGGACGGTTCGCTGCGGCTCGAAGTCGTCCAACCCGCCGGCGGCAGACCGATGTCCGTCGCCGACTACCTGCGCGGCCGTCCGACGCCGACCTTCGCATGAGGCACCCGTGCCGGTAGCGGCGCCGCGGGCGCTCGCCTTCGAGACGCTCCGCCAGACCTTCGAGCACGGCGCCCACACCGAGCTCGCCTTCCGCGCCGG
>DASZUH010000281.1:0-4128 GCA_035547715.1 Solirubrobacterales bacterium | reverse complement strand
GTCCGTCCCGTCTTCCTCGACGATCCCGGCCACGCGGTCGACCTGACCCACCCATGGCGCCGGTCAGGTCGACCACGCCCCGGGCGCCCCTCTCCAGGTGACCGAAGTCATGAGGACCCGTCACGTTCGTGGCGGAGCCATCACGGGAGCCCGCACCTCCTCCCGTCCCTGTGCCGCCTTCCCCCACGGAACCCTCACGTCCCGGGCGTCTCGTGGCGGTCACAACCTGCCAGGGCCGCCACGAGACGCGCGGGACGCACCTCGGATGGCCGCCGCGGCCCCGAACCGCCAACCCCCGCCCCTACGCCCTTCCCGCCTCCAACAACCTCGCCAGGAACTTTCTCGTCTCCTCCTCGCGCGGTTCGCCGAAGACCTGCTGCGGGGGGCCCGACTCGACGATGCGGCCCTCGTGGAGGAAGGCGACCTCGTCGGCTACCTCGCGGGCGAAGGGCATCTCGTGGGTCGCGATCACCATCGTCATCCCCTCCGCCTTCAGGTCGCGGACCGCCTCGAGGACCTCGCCGACCAGCTCCGGGTCGAGGGCGCTCGTCACCTCGTCGAGGAGGAGGGCCCGCGGCTTGCCGGCGAAGGCACGGGCGATCGCCACCCGCTGCTGCTGGCCGCCGGAGAGCTCGTCGGGGCGGTCGTCCTCGCGCCCGCCGAGGCCGAAGCGGGCGAGCAACGCCCGCCCTTCTTCCTCGGCCTCGCGCCGGCCCACCTTCTGCGCCCGCACCTGTCCCAGCACGACGTTCTGCAGCACGCTCATGTGGGGGAAGAGGTTGTAGGCCTGGAAGACGACGCCGAGCCTGCGCCGCACCGCGACCGGCGAGACCGAGGGGTCGGTGATCACCTCGCCGTCGAGGAAGATGTCGCCGTCGTCGATCTCCTCGAGCAGGTCGATGCAGCGCAGGAGCGTCGACTTGCCCGAGCCGGAGGCGCCGATCAACGCCACCGCTTCGTGCTCGGCGACGTCGAAGTCGACCCCGTGCAGGACCTCGCGCTCGCCGAAGGCCTTGGTGACGCCGCGGACCTCGATCACCGGCCCCGCCATCAGCGCACGTACCCCTCGCCGCCCATCCGGTCGACCAGCCGCGCCAGCGGCACCGTGATCACCAGGTAGAGCAGCGCCGCGGCGATGATCGGCGTGTAGTTGAAGTTTTCGCCCTGGTAGATCTGGGCGACGCGGAAGGCCTCCTGCGGGCCGATTATCGAGATCAGCGCGACGTCCTTCTGCAGGGCGACGAAGTCGTTCAGGAGCGGCGGCCCGACCCGGCGGATCGCCTGCGGCAGCACCACGTGGCGCATCGTCTGCGCCCCCGTCAGGCCGACCGAGAGCGCCGCGTCGGTCTGGCCCCTGTGGACCGAGTTGATCCCCGCCCGGTAGACCTCGGAGACGTAACCGCTGTAGGAGAGGGTCAGCGCGATGGCGCCGAGCACGACCGGATCGGTCGGCAGCCCTTCCAGTTCGAGCGCCGGGATGCCGAAGCCGATCAGGTAGACGAGCAGGACCGTCGGCACGCCGCGGAAGAGGTCGACCCAGACCGTCGCCAGCAACCGCACCGGCAGGAGGCCCGGCGAGCGGTTGATCCGGATCAACGCGATCGCCAGCGCGACCACCAGCACCACGACCTCGACCACCATGAAGACCTTGACGTCGAGCCAGAAGCCGCTCAGCACTTCCGGGAAGGCGTTCTTGAATTCGCTCCAGCTGAAGAACGTTTCGCGGACGGTCGGCCAGCCGGGGCTGGTCAGGACCAGCGCCGCGAGGCCACCGATGACGACGACCGAGGAGAGCGCCGCGACCAGCGCGTTGCGCCGCGCCTTCGCCCGCTTGGCCGCTTCGCGTTCGCGACGGCGCTCGCCGCGAGGGCGCTCGCCGGGGGTCGTGACGGCGGCTTCGGTCACCCGCCCCGGGGGCTCAGTGGAGTTCCGGCGCGTTCGCGGCCTGGCTCATCCACCGCTGCGTGATCTTTTCCAGTTCGCCCGATTCCTCGAGCGCTTCGATCGCACCGGAGACGCAGTCGGTGAGCGGCGATTCCTTGGCCAGGAGCGCGCCCCATTCTTCGCCTTCGGCGTTGCCGAACTGACCGACGATGGTCGCGTTTTCGACCTGCGCTTCGGTCAGGTAGAGCGCCGTCGGCAGATCGACCACGACCGCTTCCACCTGGCCGTTTTTCAGTGCCGTGACGACGTCGCCGGAGCTGTTGAAGACTTCGGGTTTGCTCGACGGTTCGATAAATTCTTCGACCGCCTTGAGGCTGGTCGTGTTGATCTGGACGCCGAACTTGGTGTCCTTCAGTTCGGCCAGCGTCTTCGCCTTGGCGGCTTCCGAGCCGTCCAACGCGACGACCGCCTGTTTCGCCGTGTAGTAGGGCGCCGAGAAGTCGACGGCCTTTTCGCGCACCGGCGTGATCGAGATCTCGTTGACGTCGAAGTCGAAGTTCTTCGGGCCCGGCGCATAGGAGGAGTCGAAGGGCTCGACCGTCCACTTGATCTTGGCTTTCGGATAGCCGAGCTGCTTGCCGATCGCGTAGGCGACGGCGCTCTCGAAGCCTTCCCCGTTTTCCGGTTCGTCGTTTTCGAAGTACGGCGGGTAGGCCGGTTTGTCGGTGGCGACGGTCAGGGTCCCGGCGGTGTGCGTTTCCATCTTCTGCGGCGTGCAGGCGGCGGCGTTCGCGGTCGCCCCACCTGCGGCGCCCGCGGCCGCGCCGGTCGTCGATTCGGAGCCGGAGGAGCTGCCCTTCTTGCCGCCGCAGCCGGCCGCGACCAAGGCGAGGCCGAGGACGAGGATGGACACGATGGCAAGGGTGGTTCGGCGCATGGAGTTCCGGGGCAAGACGTCGGGACCGGAAGCGCAGGATCCTACGCGAAAAGCGGCGCGGCGGGGGCGATTCGGCGCTCAGGCGCGCAGCGGCGCCATCGCGTCGCCGACCCGGCGCAGCTCGGCCAGCATCGCGTCGGCGGCCTGCTCCATCACGTCGTTCGGGGTGAACTCGCCGCCCGCGCCGATGAACTGGGAGACGAAGGGGATCGAGACCGACTCGAAGAGCGGCATCATCTTCAGCGTCGTCACCACCTGCTTGGTCATCTGCGCCGAGCGGGTGCCGGCCGAGACACTGCCGTAGTTGACGAACCCGACCGGCTTGTAGTTCCACTCGAGGCTGAGGAAGTCGAGCGCGTTCTTCAGCGGCGCCGGCATGCCGAAGTTGTACTCCGGGGTGACGATCGCGACCGCGTCGACGGCGCTGACGCGGGCACTCCAGTCCTTGGTGTGCTGGTGCTCGTATTCCTGCAGGCGCGGGTGCCTGGGCTCGTCGAAGAACGGCAGGTCGATCTCCTTGAGGTCGGCGAAGTCGACGTCGAAGTCGCCCTGGCCGAGCGCGCGGGCCTCGAACCAGCGGGCGATCGGGAGGCCGATGCGGCCCGGTCGGGTGCTGGCGACGATGATCATCAGGGTCGGTCGTTCAGGCATCGGGCGAACCTACCGAACCCGGCGCGCCGGGGCCGGCGAGCCCGGCGCCGTCGGCCACGCCCGGGGCCGTCGGCCGGCAAAGTGGATGCCGTGAAGATCGTCGCCTACGAGCCGCCACACCTCGACCAGATCCTCGCGCTCTGCAAGGCCGAGGGCTGGGTGACGTTCGCGGCGAACCGCGCTCGCGCCGGCCGGGCGATGACCAATCCGGGCGTGACCGCCCTCGTCGCGATCGAGGAGGATCACGTCCTCGGGTTCGCCCAGGCCGTCGGCGACGGCGCCTTCGGCGGCTACCTCTGCATGCTCCTCGTCGGCGAGGACGCCCGCGGCCACGGGATCGGCAAGGCGCTGGTCGAGCGGACGCTGGTCGAGTCCGGGGTCCTCCGCCTCGACCTCCTCTCCTCGGAGGGCGCGATGTCCCTCTACGAACGCTTCCCCCACAGCCGCATCCCGGGGTTCCGCCTCTACCCCGACGAGAGCCTCCGCCCTCCCGCGGCGCGCCCGCCGGGCGGCGGGTCGCGCTGAGGCGATCAGCCGGGCGCGCCGGTCGCGATCACGCGCCGGCTGAACTTGACGATTTCGGCGGCGAAGCGGTCGGCGTCCTGGAAGAGCATGCCGTGGGCGGCGCCGGCGTAGATCGCGAGGCTCGAGCCGGG
>DASZUH010000280.1:0-2155 GCA_035547715.1 Solirubrobacterales bacterium | reverse complement strand
CTCGATCTCGCTCGTCGTCAGTTTGGTCAGCTCGGGCATCGCGCGTTCGGAGATCGCGCCCCAGAGCTCCCAGGCGCGGCGCCGCATCTCGTCGGTCGCCTCGAGCAGCACCCGCCGACGGTCGGCCGGGTCGGGGACGCGCCGCACGTAGCCCTTGTCCTCCAGGCGGTCGACCACCGCGGTCATCGCCCCGCTCGTCAGCCCCGCCTGCGCGGCGAGCTCTCCGGCGCTGATCCGCCCCGCCTGGTCGATCAGGTCGAGGCAGCGGCCGTCGGTGCGGTTGACGCCGAGCGCCCGCCCGCCCGCTTCGTCCATCTTGTCGGTGGCGACCTGGTTGGCACGGGTCGCGTCGATCAGCTCCCGGATCAGGTCCTTCTTCGTCTTCTTCATCGTCTGCCGCGATCCCTGTTATCTTGATTTTCAAGATACTCGGGAATCGAGAGGAATTGTAAATCATCGGACGGCGATCCGGGAGGTCTGGGTGGACAACGGAAACGCGATCGAGGCGAGCGGACTGAAGAAGGCCTACGGCGAGGACGTGCAGGCGCTCGATGGCCTCTCCTTCGCGGTCCCGGCGGGAACGGTCTTCGGCCTGCTCGGCCCCAACGGCGCGGGCAAGTCGACGACGGTGAAGGTACTGACCACCCTCGCCCACCCCGACGCGGGCGAGGCGCGGGTGGCGGGCTTCGACGTGCTCGCCGAACCGGCCCGGGTGCGCGAATCGATCGGCGTCGTCTCGCAGGCGGGCGGGCTCGACCAGGAGGCGACCGGGCGCGAGAACCTGCGCCTCCAGGGCCAGGTCTTCGGCATGGGCGGCAAGGCGCTCGAGGGGCGGATCGAGGAGCTGCTCTCCCAGTTCGGCCTCACCGACGCGGGCGACCGACTGGTGCGCGAGTACTCGGGCGGGATGCGGCGCCGCCTCGACGTCGCCCAGGCACTGGTCCACAAACCGCGCGTGCTCTTCCTCGACGAGCCGACGACCGGCCTCGACCCCGAGGTCCGGGCGGAGATGTGGGAGGAGATCGCCCGCCTCGCCGACGAGGGCCTGACCGTCCTCCTCACCACCCACTACCTCGAGGAGGCCGACCGCCTGGCGGCGCACCTGGCGATCGTCGACAAGGGCAAGGTCGTCGCCGAGGGCTCCCCCGACGAGCTGAAGCGTGGGCTGCGCGGCGACGCGATCCACGTCGAGCTCGACGCCGACGCCGACGAGGCGGCGCTGCGCGCGGCGCTGGAGCGGGTCGAGGGGGTCAGCGAGGTGATCGTCGACGAGCGCGTCCTCCACGCCCGCGCCGAGGACGGCGCGCGGACGGTGCCCGCGGTGCTGGCGGCGCTCGAGGACGCGGGCGCCGCGGTCGGCTCGGTCACCGTCGCCCGGCCCTCGCTGGACGACGTCTACCTGCGCTTCGCGGGGCGCACCTTCGGCGCCGCCGAATCCGACGAGCGAGAAGCTTCCACCGACCGGAAAGGAGCGCACCGATGAAGGCGCTGCGCGACACCCAGCACATGACCGTCCGCCACCTGATGGCGCTCTGGCGCCAGCCCTGGTGGATCGCCGTATCCCTGGTCCAGCCGGTGATCTGGCTGCTCCTCTTCGGCGCCCTCTTCAAGTCGGTGACCGACATCCCCGGCTTCGGCTCGAGCAACTACATCCAGTTCCTCGCGCCGGGGGTGGTCGTGATGACCGCCTTCTTCGGCGCCGGGTGGACCGGGATGCCGGTGATCGACGACATCAACCGCGGCGTCATCGACCGCTTCCTGGTCAGCCCGGTGCGGCGCAGCTCGCTGATCTCGGGTCGCCTGGCCTCGAGCGCGCTGACCACCACGATCCAGTCGATCATCATCGTCGTCCTGGCGCTGATCGCGGGCGCCTCGTTCTCCAACAACGTGCTCGGGGTGATCGTCCTGATCGTCGTCTCGGTCCTGCTCGGCTCGGCCTTCGGCTGCCTCTCGATCGGCCTGGCGCTGCTGGTGCGGCGCGAGGAGACCCTGATCGCGACCGTCCAGTTCCTCCTCCTGCCGCTCTCCTTCCTCTCGGTGACCTTCATGCAGAAGAGCCTGATGCCCGACTGGATGCAGACGGCGTCGAAGTTCAACCCGCTGAACTGGGCGGTGGAAGCGGGGCGCGACGCGGTCAACGCGAGCCCCGACTGGG
>DASZUH010000279.1:0-2424 GCA_035547715.1 Solirubrobacterales bacterium | reverse complement strand
AACAAGCGACAACCGGAGGCCACGTGGCCGGTGACGGGGCCCGGGCCCTCGGGTCGGTCACTGGTACGCGACGAACTCCACGCTCCCGTCACCGTCCCGTGCCCACGCCATGTTGATGGGCCGAAAACTCCCCATATAGGGGAGTTTTCGGCCCATCAACATGAGGGGTGTCACGAACCACGGGCGTTCGTGGCGGATGCTGCGCATCTCCACCCGCGGGACGCACGGACCCTTGACCTCTTCCCGCAGACCCGGCCGTCCCGGCCACGGCCACAACCTGCCAGGGTCGTGGACGGGACGGCCGCGTCCCTTGCCCGCCTACGCCGCCAGGTCGCGGCGGGTGAGGCGCCAGAGGCCTACTGCGAGGGGCAGGCCCATCCAGAGGGCCAGCGCGACCAGGCCCTGGGCCCATTGGTGGCCGCTCATCACTTCGGTCGTCAGCGGTTCCAGGGCTTCGGCGGTGTTGATCCATTCGACGACGCCGCTCAGGGCGTGGATCGAGCCGATCGCGGCGAAGGCGATCGGCAGGGCGAAGTAGAGGACGATCGCGGGCGCCGAGGATTGGAGGGCGGCGCCGAAGCCGACGCCGATCATCATCGCCGTCACCACGTAGACGATGTCCTGGAGCAGGAGGCCGAGCGGCAGCGACCAGACGTGCGGGACGTCGGTCGAGGCGATCGCGGTGCCGAAGACCGCGACAACCAGGCCCACCGCCGTCGCGGCAAGGGCCAGGACGATCCCGGCGAGGAACTTCGCCAGCAGCAGCCGGGGGCGCTCGGGGACCAGCGCGAAGCTGACCAGGGCGGTCCGCTGCGACCACTCGGAGCTGACCACGAGGATGCCGACGACCGGCAGCAGGATCCCCGCCGGCTGCAGCCCGTTGGAGAGGATGTGGCGGAAGGTGCGCTGGTCTTCGTGCGCGAAGAGCGCCGTGATCAGGACGGCGACAAAGGTCAGACCGACCACCGAGAGCAACAGCCAGAAGCCGCTGCGCGTGTCGACCATCTTGCGCAGCTCCACCTTGGTCAGGCGGGCGAGGCCCGGCCGCGTGTCGCGGCCCACCGGCGCCCCCTTCGTCTCGTCCAGGTCGATCGCGTGGGTACTCATCGCTCCCCCTCCTCGCCGTTGCCGGTCGTCAGGTCGAAGAACAGCTGCTCGAGGCCGGCGTCGCCGGCGGGCGCCAGGTGGACGAGGGCGACCCCTCCCCCCTGCGCGGCGGCGCCGACGGCACGCGGCTCGGCGTCGACGAGGAAGCCGCCGCCTTCGGCCTCGCGCGCCGCGAGGCCCGCCCCTTCGAGCGCCCGGCGGAGCGCCTCGGCGTCGTCGGCGCGGACCAGCGTCCCGGAGTCGGAGAGCAGCTCTTCTTTGCTTCCCTCGGCGACGATCCTGCCGCTGCCGATGATCACCAGACGGTCGGCGATCGCGTCGACCTCGTGCAGCAGGTGCGACGAGAGCAGCACGGTCCCGCCGCGCTCGGCGAAGTCGCGGAGCAGGCCGCGCATCCAGCGCATCCCCTCCGGGTCGAGGCCGTTGGCGGGCTCGTCGAGGATCAGCACCTCCGGCGCGCCGATCAGCGCGTTGGCGATCCCCAGTCGCTGGCGCATCCCGAGCGAGTACTGACGCACCCGTTTGCGCGCCGCCGAGCGGTCGAGCCCGACCAGCCCGAGCAGCTCGTCGACGCGACTCTCCTCCACCCCCATCGTCTGGGCGGAGATCGCCAGCGCCTCGCGCCCGCGCCGGCCGCCGTGCTGGGCGGAGGCGTCGAGGAGCACGCCGACCCGCCGGCCCGGGTTCGGCAGCGCCCGGTAGGGGCCGCCGAGCACCCCGGCGCGGCCCGAGTCCGGCGTCGAGAACCCGCAGATCATGCGCATCGTCGTCGTCTTCCCCGCCCCGTTGGGGCCGAGGAAGCCGGTGACGGTGCCCGGTTCGCAGCGGAAGGTCACGTCATCGACGACCGCCCGCCCGCCAAATCGCTTGGTCAACTTCTCGGCTTCGATCATGTCCGCATCTTTCCCCCTTTCTGCGGCGCCGGCATCGGTCGGCGACCCGAAGCGAGGGACGGTGGAGCCCGCCGGCACCCGGTCGGGGCCGCCGCCCTCGTCATCCCGATCTCGGTGATCCCGGCGTTCGCCGCCGCGGGATGTGGCCGCTGCGGGCGGGCCTTAGGCGTTCGGGGGCGTTCCGGGAGAGACGACTCGGGCCGGGGTGCGGGGGCGGGGCGGCCGTCCGAGTTGCGTCCCGGGCGTCTCGTGGCGGCCCGGGCAGGTTGTGACCGCCACGAGACGCCCGGGACGTGGGGGGTTCGTGGGGAAGTGGGCACAGGGACGGGAGGAGCTCCGGGCTTCCGTCACCCTTTCGCCCGGTTCGTCACCGTTCCTCATGGGTTCCGTCACCTGGACCGCCCCCGGGCGGGCGCGGTCGACC
>DASZUH010000278.1:0-2374 GCA_035547715.1 Solirubrobacterales bacterium | reverse complement strand
GCCGGCCCGATGTCCTGCTGGGCCGCCTCGGTGACGAGGGTCGGGCGCCGTCCCTGCAGGATCGTCTCCTTGGTCACCACGCACTTGGTGACGTCGACCCGCGAGGGCAGCTCGAACTGGACGTCGAGCAGCGTCTCCTCGAGGATCGAGCGCAGGCCGCGGGCGCCGGTCTCGCGCTCGATCGCCTTGTCGGCGATCGCCTCGAGGCTGTCGGGCGAGAAGACGAGCTCGATGTCGTCGAACTCGAAGAAGCGCTGGAACTGGCGGGTGAGCGCGTGCTTGGGCTCGGTGAGGATCGTGGTGAGGTCGTCGCGGCTCAGCTGGTGGATCGCCGTGATCACCGGCAGGCGGCCGATGAACTCGGGGATCAGGCCGTAGTCGATCAGGTCCTCGGGCAGCACCTGCTCGAACCATTCGCCGGTGTCGCGTTCGGTCCGCGAGGCGATCGCCGCGCCGAAGCCGACGCCCCGGTCCCCCACCCGCCGCTCGATGATCTTGTCGAGCTCGGCGAAGGAGCCGCCGCAGATGAAGAGGATGTTGGTGGTGTCGATCGTCAGGAACTCCTGGTGCGGGTGCTTGCGCCCGCCCTGCGGCGGCACCGAGGCTGTGGTCCCCTCGAGGATCTTCAGCAGCGCCTGCTGCACGCCTTCGCCGGAGACGTCACGGGTGATCGACGGGTTGTCGGCTTTGCGCGCGATCTTGTCGATCTCGTCGATGTAGATGATCCCCGTCTCGGCCTTCTTGACGTCGAAGTCGGCGGCCTGGATCAGCTTCAGGAGGATGTTCTCGACGTCCTCGCCGACGTAGCCGGCCTCGGTCAGCGCGGTCGCGTCGGCGATCGCGAACGGCACGTTGAGGATCCGCGCCAGCGTCTGGGCGAGCAGCGTCTTGCCGCAGCCGGTCGGTCCCAGCATCATGATGTTCGACTTGCCGAGCTCGACTTCGTTGTCGTCGGACTGGCCGATCTGCACCCGCTTGTAGTGGTTGTAGACGGCGACCGAGAGGGCGCGCTTGGCGGCCTCCTGGCCGACCACGTACTCCTGCAGGACGTCGTAGATCTCGCGCGGCTTCGGCAGGTTCTCGAGCTCGAAGGCCGGCGGCGCGGTCAGCTCCTCGTCGATGATCTCGTTGCAGAGGTCGATGCACTCGTCGCAGATGTAGACGCCCGGGCCGGCGATCAGCTTTTTGACCTGGCGTTGCGACTTGCCGCAGAAGCTGCAGAGGAGCTGCTCATTGGAGTCGGTTGGACGTGCCAGTTGAATCCCCTCCTGACGGGACGATCGCGTTCGGGCCTTCGGTCGGGGTCGCAAAAGCTTAGACGGCGCCGGCCGGCGGTTACAGGGGGTGGTCTTCGCAGCCGCCTGCGCCGTCCCTGCGCGTGACTGCCGCCTTGCACGGCGATAGCGTTCCGGCCATGGCCGCCGGAGTCGAGGTGAGTGCCCTGCGCGAGGAAGAGCTCGAGACCCTGCTGCCGCTGATCGCGGCCTACCAGGGCTTCTACGAGGTCGACGATGTCGACCACGACCGCAACCGCCACTTCTTCCGCCGCTTCATCGCGCCGAGCGAGGACGGCCGCCTGCTGGCGGCCCGCGACGAGGGCGGCGCGATCCTCGGCTACGCCTGCCTCTACTGGCACTTCTCCTCGCTGGCGGCGCAGGAGACGGTGCTGATGAACGACCTCTTCGTCTCCCCCGAGGCGCGCGGCCGCGGCATCGGCCGGGCCCTGATCGAAGCCAGTGCGGCGGTCGCCCGTGAACGCGGCGCCGCCTGGCTGGAGTGGGCCACGGCCCCCGACAACCACACCGCCCAACGCCTCTACGACTCGATGACCAGCGAGAAATCGACCTGGCTCGAGTACGAGCTGGACGTCTGAGCGAGCGGTTCGAGACGGCGGCGCCGAGGGACGAGGCGGCGCTCGCCGAAGAGGCGCGGGCTCGCCGGCGCGCGCGCAACGTCTCGGGGATCTCGCGGCGGCCGCGGCCGCCGCGAGATCCCCGCCTACGACGAAGGCTCGAACGGCAGCCTCTGGCTCGAACGGCGGCTTGGTTAGGGGCTGGGCAGGGGGCTGGGCCGCGGCAAGCTGTCGCCCGGGGCCGGCGGCCGTCCGAGTTGCGCCCGGCCGCCCCGTCCACGGCCCTGGCAGGTTGTGGCCGTGGCCGGGACGGCCGGGTCCGTGGGGAGAGGTGCGAGGGTTCGTGACGTGGGCGGGGACGTGCGGGTCGTGTGCCGGGCGGACGTGCGCGTCCCGTGGGGAAGGAGCGCATGTTCGGCCACGAATGGCGCGGGTCCCGTGACGAAGACGCATGGAACGTGACGGTCCGTCCCGTCTCCCTCGGGCCCGGCCATCAACCTGTCGCCGTTAGTCGCCCGGTGG
>DASZUH010000277.1:0-6692 GCA_035547715.1 Solirubrobacterales bacterium | reverse complement strand
GGGACGGCGAGATCACCACCGCGCACCTCCTCGGCGTCACCCTCGCCTGCGACCACCGGATCCTCTACGGCGCCCCCGCCGCCGAGTTCCTCGCCCGGATCCGCTCGCTGCTCGAAGAGCCGCTGGCGCTGGCGCTCTGAGCGCCGGAGGACGTGCGCAAACTATCGCGTAGATTGTGCGACAGGCCGAACGCAAACGTTCGTATGAACTGGTATACAAGTGCCGCATGTCGGGTGATGCGGCGGCCGGGGAGAGCCCGATGAAGTGGGTCTACGACTTTTCCGAAGGCTCCAAGGAGATGCGCGACCTGCTCGGTGGCAAGGGCGCGAACGTCGCCGAGATGACCCGCATCCTCGGCCCCGGGCGGGTCCCGGCGGGCTTCACGATCACCACCGAGGCCTGCGTCGCCTACATGGGCGACCGGGAGTTCCCGCCCGGGCTCGACGAGCAGGTCGCGGCGGCGCTGGCGCGGCTCGAGGAGCAGGCGGGCAAGCGGCTCGGTGACCCCGCGGACCCGCTGCTGGTCTCGGTCCGCTCGGGGGCCCGCGAGTCGATGCCGGGGATGCTCGACACGGTCCTCAACCTGGGCCTGAACGACGCCTCGGTCGAGGGGCTGGCGGCGCGGACCGACAACGAGCGCTTCGCCTGGGACTCCTACCGGCGCTTCGTGCAGATGTACGGGAACGTGGTGCTGGGGATCGAGGGGAAGCGCTTCGAGGACCTGATCGCGGCGGAGAAGCGCGAGCGCGGCGTCACCGAGGACACCGAGCTCGGCGCCGCGAGCCTGCGCGCGCTGACCGCCCGCTTCCAGGAGCTCTACGACTTCCCGACCGAGCCGGAGGCCCAGCTGCGCGCCGCGATCCGCGCCGTCTTCGACTCCTGGAGCGGCGACCGCGCCGTCACCTACCGCCGCCTCAACCGCATCCCCGACAGCTGGGGCACCGCGGTGAACGTGCAGCAGATGGTCTTCGGCAACAAGGGCGATACCTCCGGCTCGGGGGTGGCGTTCAGCCGCGACGAGGTGACGGGCGCGCCCGAGCCCTCGGGTGACTTCCTGCCGAACGCGCAGGGCGAGGACGTCGTCTCCGGCGTGCGCACGCCGCGCGACATCCGCGAGCTCGCCGACTGGCAGCCGGAGGTCCACGCGCAGCTGATGGACATCCTGCGCGAGCTGGAGCGCCACTACGGCGACATGCAGGACACCGAGTTCACGGTCGAGGAAGGCCGCCTCTACATGCTGCAGACGCGGAACGCAAAGCGCCCGGCGCAGGCGGCGGTCCGCTTCGCCGTCGACGCCGTGAACGAGGGGCTGCTCGAGCGCGGCCCGGCGCTGATGACGATCGACGCGGCGGCGCTCGACGCGCTCCTGCACCCGACCTTCGGCCGCGAAATCACCTACGAAGTGTTGGCCACGGGCGTCGCCGCCTCGCCGGGTGCGGCGAAGGGGGAGCTGGTCTTCGACGCGGCGGCGGCGATCGAGGCGGCGGCCGCGGGCCGCGACGTGATCCTCGCCCGGCCCTTCACCGAGGCCGACGACGTGGCGGGATTCCACGCCGCGGTCGGCATCCTCACCTCGGAGGGCGGCAAGGCCTCGCACGCGGCGCTGGTCGCGCGCGGCATGGGCGTCCCGGCGGTGACCGGGGCCGCATCGCTGGAAATCGACCCGGAGGCGGGGGAGGTCCGCCTCGCGGGCGAGGTCGTCCTGCGCGCCGGAGACCGGCTGGCGATCGACGGCAGCGCCGGTGCCGTGACCGCCAACGACGTGCCGCTGGTCGAACCGGAGATGAGCGCGGCCTTCGAAACGGTCCTCGAATGGGCCGACGAGCTGCGCACGCTCGGGGTGCGGACCAACGCCGACACGCCCGAGGACGCCAAGCGGGCGCGCGACTTCGGCGCCGAAGGCATCGGCCTCTGCCGCACCGAGCACATGTTCTTCGGCACCGAGCGCAACGAGGCGATCGTCGCCGTGATCCTGGCCGACGACGACGAGGAGCGTCGGGCGGGCCTGCGGAAGCTGTTGCCCCTGCAGCAGGGGGACTTCGAAGAGATCTTCGCGGCGATGGAGGGCCTGCCGGTGACCGTGCGCCTGCTCGACCCGCCCCTCCACGAGTTCCTGCCCGCCGTGCACGACGTCGAAGAGCGCCTGCGCGAGGCCGAGGCGGCGGGCTCGGACGAGGTGGCGCGGCTGGAGCACGAGCTGACCAGGATCCGCGCCCTGCAGGAGGTCAACCCGATGCTGGGGACGCGCGGCGTGCGACTCGGGATCCTCTTCCCGGCAATCTACGAGATGCAGGTCGAGGCGATCTTCGCGGCGCTGAAAGCGACCCGGGACCGCGGCCTCGAGGTCAGCGCCGAGATCATGGTGCCGCTGGTCGACTACCGGCGGGAGCTCGAGATCCTGCGCGAGCAGATCGTCGCGATCGGCGAGCGGGTCGGGGTGGAGCGCGAGCGCGACTACACGATCGGGACGATGATCGAGCTTCCCCGCGCCTGCCTGCGCGCCGACGAGATCGCCGAGGAGGCCGACTTCTTCTCCTTCGGCACCAACGACCTCACCCAGACCGCGCTCGGCTTCAGCCGCGACGACATCGAGGGCCGCATCCTCGGCCGCTACATCGACGTCAAGGTCTTCGACCGCTCTCCCTTCGAGACCCTCGACAGCCCCGGCGTCGGCCAGCTCGTCCGCATGGGCGCCTGGCTCGGCCGCAAGGTGAAGAACCACCTGAAGCTCGGCGTCTGCGGTGAGCACGGGGGAGACCCCGACTCGATCGACTTCTTCCAGAACTCGGGCATCGATTACGTCAGCTGCTCCCCGTATCGAGTTCCCGTGGCGCGGGTGGCGGCCGCCCAGGCCGCGATCCGCGCCGGCGCCTAGAGGAACTCCGGGCCCGGTGGGTTCGCAGAAGGTTCCGGACAGCGGGACACCGCAACCAACCGCCCGGCGGCTCAAGTACCGGGGCGTAACTGTCGAAGAAACCCTGCCCTTGCCTCCCCGCCTTCGCAGTCACTTGCTCCTCGCCCTGCTCGCCCTCCTGGTCGGCCTGCTCGCCGCCGTGCCGGCCGGCGCCTCGGCGGCGACGCCACAGGGCACCTTCCCGTACTGCTCCTGGTGGGCGAAGACGACGCCGGAAACGGTGAACGTCGCCTTCCCGGACGCGGCGGCCACCTACTGGACGACGCCTTTCTACGCCGAACAAGGACTCGAAATCAAGATCGAAGGCACCTATCCCGATGCCCGCTACATGTCGTTCAACGTCTACGACGAAGCGGGCGGATCCTTCGAAGCCAACGGCGTGCAATCGGGCATCGCCGACTACGAAATCGGCCCGAACGCGGGCTCGGTCAATCCCTTCCAGACGAAGGGCGAAGCGGGCGGCTCCTTCACCGTCACGTTGAGCGGCGCCGCCAAACCGGGCGACGCGAACACCCTGCCGTCGGCGCCGGAAGGCGAGGCCGGGACGAGCACCGCACCGCTCGGCTTCATCGTTTATCGGGTCTACCTGCCGACCGGCGGCGACGGGACGGTGCAGTTGCCGAAGCTGACCTTCGTCAGGGACGGTACGCCGGTGGCCCTGCCGCGGTGCCCCTCGCCGAGTGGCAGGCTCGCTCCACCGAGATCGACCCACAAGGCATTGAAGGCGCTGCTGAAGCTCCACAAGATCATCAAGAACGGCGGCTCGGGCGGCACCAGCCCGTGCCGCGGCTCCGAATGCCCGCCGGCGATGAAGTTCTTCCGCGCCTCGGCGGAATCGACCAACTCCTTCTTCCCGAACGTCGACAACGCCTACGTCTCGGCTTTCATCCGCCCGGTACCGGGGAAGGTCGTCGTGGTCCGCGGCAAGGCGCCGACGGTGCCGTCGGGGACGAGCCCGGTGCCGTGGCCGCAGGCGGGCCTGCAGCTCCGCTACTTCTCGCTCTGCAACAACGTCTACCGGAGCCCCTGGCCGGTGGTCGCCAACCCGACCTCGGGCGGCGGTGCCGAATACGGCTGCGCGGCCGACTTCGAAACCAAGCTGAACGCGAGGGGCGAATACGCCTACGTCGTCGGCGAGCCGAACCGGCGCGCCGCGATCGAAAAGGCGGGCGGCACCTTCATCCCCCTCTCCACGACCCAGCCCCACGCCCGCCAGATCCTGATCTTCCGCAACATGCTCCCCAACGAATCCTTCACCCACGCCGTCCAGGACGCCCCCCAGAACGCCGGCCCTGCCGGCGCGGCCGCCGCGATGGGTGCCTACTACCCCCGCGCCTACCGCTGCACCCTGGCCCAGTTCGAAGCCGGCGCCCGGGCCTGCGGATAGCCCGGAACGTCCCAGATCCCTCCGGCGTCGCGGACCGTGACGGAGACCCATGGAACGTCACGGTCCGTCCCGACCTCCTCATCCCGCAGATCCGTCTACCGGACTTTGACCCCACCATGGTGGGGTCAAAGTCCGGTACGCGTTATCGGCCCGATCGCCAGGCGGCCAAAGCCATGGGGACCGGTGACGAACCGGGCAGAACCGTGACGGAAGCCCGCGCCCCTCCCGTCCCTGTGCCCGCTTCCCCACGGAACCCCACGTCCCGGGCGTCTCGGGGCGGCCACAACCTGCCGAGGCCGCCACGAGACGCTCGGGACGCATCTCAGACGGCCGGCCCGGCCGCGAACCACGGGCCGGCCCGACGCTCGGCCCTGGAGACAACCATCCAGCTCATCGGAATCGTTCGCGGATGTCGCGGTGGGGATTCGGCCGCATCACGATGCGGCCCGTCGGGGCGGTGAGGATCAGGGCGCCACGGCGGAGTCGCCAGTGCGGGCCGGCGTCGAAGAAGTGTTCAAGCCAATCGTCTTCGTCTCCGGAGCAGCCGACCGCCGTGCTCCCTTCAAATTTGAGCAGGAAGCGATGCCTCGTCACGTGGACTCGATAGAAGTGTTCGTTGCAGGTGTGTTCCCAGAAGAGGACCGGATGGCTGTGTCGTTCCTTCCCGCGTTCCGGGATGGTGCTCACCGACCCGAACGAGAGCCAGAGCCATCTGACTTCCCGGATCGGGTGGCCGCCATCTGCATCGGTGACCGAGGTGGCCCAGAAGGCGCCGCGCTTCTCCAGCTTCTGTAGCGGCGTCTGGGCGGCTGCCGAGGCGACCGGGATCGCCAGGAGCCCGAAGGCGAGCAGCATCGCGAGGGTCCGCTTGAGCACTCGGAAGACGATGGCGCATCGGGTCGAGCCTTGCGTTGGCGACCGGTGAAGGACCCCGGTAAAGGACTCGGAATGCCCGTCGCCGGGCCACAAGATCGACCGGTGCCGATCTGGGAGTTCGCACCGGGCCGCCGCCGGCCCCACGGCGAAGATCATTTGGTCCGAGGCCTTGCAAGGTTTTTCAGTCCTCCCGCCACCAGGGCAATAGATGGATACTCAGCCAAGAGAAACACGAGAACTCGTCGCCGACCAGGTGCGGCGCTTTCGCGCGGGGGATGGCGATGCGGCCGAGGCGCCGGCCCGCCGTGCGCTGCGCCTGTCCCTGCGCACCGCATCCGCCTTGATGCGGAGTCGGGAGGACGCCGCAGACGTCGCCCAGGAGGTTGCCGTGGACGTCCTGGGCTCGCTGGGAAAGCTCCGCGACCCCGAAGCCTTCGATGCCTGGGTGCATCGGATAACCGTGCGTCACGTCATGCGCCGGTTGAAGAAGGAGCGGGGCAGGCGGAAGATCGAGGCGCCGCTCGCGCTCCTGGACGAAGAAGGCCTCCGTGGGGCGATCCCGGACAGCGACATCGACTCCAGGCTCGCCGCGCGACATGCCCTGGTCGGCGCCCTCTCACGGCTGCCGGCAAGACAACGGATGGCGCTCGCCCTCCGCTACGTCCACGACCTTTCCGACGCCGAGATCGCCGCCGCCCTCGGCTGCCGGGTGGGCACCGTCCACGCGCTCCTGTCTCGCGGCCGTGGATCGCTTCGTGAAGACCAGCAACTCGTCGAGGTCACGCTCGACCTGAAGGAAGAAGGTTGACCATGCTCTCCCATGATGATGAGGCTCTTTTCAGAGCGGCCTTCGCGCCGGTCCGGGACATCGAGCCGGACGAGGACCTTGTCGCGCGTGTGGTCGCGCGGGCGAGCCGAAGGAAGAAGGCGTCCCGGCGCCCCGCCCCGGCACCCCTGCGGCCACGCCTCGCCCTGCAGGCGCTGGCGGCGCTGGCACTCCTCGGGGCGGCCCTCTACTCGGTGCCGCCCACCCGGGCGGCGATCGAAGGAGCGGGGGAAAGCGTCGGCGGCGTCTTCTCCGGCTGGCTCGGCGGCGACCGCGCCGAGGCCCCCGGAAGGCCGCTCGAGGCCGCCGAAGCGGAAAGGCTGCCCCAAGGTTTCGAATATCTCGAGGACCCCCACGACGCGAAGGAACCGCGGGTGATCGCCGAAGCCGGCGGCTACGAACTCTATTCCTACATCGGCTCCGACGGCGGCCTGAATTTCCTCATGGGCGGCATCGGTGTCGGCCTCGGCTATCCAAGCGCGGCGGAACTCGGCGACGCCCCGTTGCACCTCCTCGATCCGGGGGCGAGGCGGCACGCCGACGCCCAGGGCCACGTCCCCCTGTTCGGAATCGCCGCCCGATCGGTGAGCAGCGTCGAGCTCACCTACGAATCGGGGCCGCCCCTCCGGGTCTCCGGGGTCGAAGGGGGCTTCATCCTGCTCGCGGAACCGAGCCGCGGGCCGACCGCA
>DASZUH010000276.1:0-6456 GCA_035547715.1 Solirubrobacterales bacterium | reverse complement strand
GATGCCGATGTAGGACCAGACGAAGGCGGAGAAGGCGAAGCCGTTGGCGTAGATGCCGACGACCGCGCCGGTGGCGCCGAGGACGAAGATCGCCGGGCCCCAGGACGGGGACGGGGTCGAGATCGTCTCGCCGGGCTCGGGGATGTGGCGCTGCTCGCTCATCAGTGGGCGATGTAGAGCAGGGCGACGATGAAGCAGAGGGCGAAGATCATCGCGGCGAAGCCCCCGGCAACCAGGCCGGCAGTCATGTTTCGGCGTGCGGTCTCGCGATCCACGGGGTGATTTCTATCAGGCGTGGGCGGCGACGGCCATCGAGACGAAGAGCAGCGCCAGGTAGAGCAGCGAGAAGAGATAGGTGCGCAGGGCCCATTTGCGGCTCTTGGTGCGCAGCAGCATGTAGGAGAAGCCGATGAAGGCGGCGCCGAGGACCATCGACGGGACGAGGTAGGCGACGCCGAGACCGCCGGCGCAGAAGGGCAGCTGGGTGACCGCGTAGAGCAGCACCGTGTAGAGCATGATCTGGCGCCGCGTCTCGTCCTCGCCCGCGACCACCGGCAGCATCGGGATCCGCGCCGCCGCGTAGTCGTCCTTCATCAGCAGCGAGAGCGCCCAGAAGTGCGGCGGCGTCCAGAAGAAGACGATCGCGAAGAGGTAGAAGGCCATGCCGCTGAGACCACCGGTCATCGCGGCCCAGGCGACCAACGGCGGAACCGCGCCGGCGGCGCCGCCGATGACGATGTTCTGCGGCGTCGTCCGCTTCAGCCACAGCGTGTAGACGAAGACGTAGCCGCAGAGGCCGGAGAGCGAGAGCGCCGCGGCGAGCACGTTGACCTGGGTCGCCAGCAGGAAGAAGGAGAGAGCGCCGAGCCCGGCGCCGAAGGCGATCGCGGCGGCCGGCGAGACGCGACCGGAGGCGACCGGGCGGTCGGCGGTGCGCTTCATCGTCCGGTCGATGTCGCGGTCGACGGCGTGGTTGATCGCCCCCGCCCCACCGGCCGAGAGGGCGCCGCCGAGGCAGGTCAGCACGATCAGCCGCAGCGACGGGTTGCCCGCCACGTACATCGTCGTCACCGTCGTCAACAGCAGCAACGACTGGACCGTCGGCTTGGTCAGCGTGACGTAGTCACGGACCAACTGGTTGAGGGCCGAACGGGGTGCAACCGCGGCCGCCTGAGGGGACGCGGTCTGCGCGCCGGCGCCGGATGACATGAGCGTCAGGCTACCGGCTGAGACTCACGGGCCGCGCGTTCCTCGGTCTGCTCCGCACGATTGGCGATCGCGGCGCGGATGTCGAGCAGGGGACGGTCGCTGCGGACGTCCGGCCGGACGTCGAAGTTGTGGACCGGCGGCGGCGAGAGCGCGAACCACTCGAGCGTCGAGCCCCGCCAGGGATCGTGCCCGGCGCGGGCGCCGCCCTTGACGCCGGCCACCGCGTTGGCGAGGACCAGGATCACGCCGATGAAGAGGATCAGCATCCCGATCGAGCTGAGCAGGTTGTAGAAGTTGACGCCGGTGTGGTTGAAGAACTTGTAGGCGTCGACCACCTGGTCCTCTTCCCAGCCTGCCAGCGCCATCGGCACGAAGGTCACCAGCGTGCCCAGCGCCATCAGCCAGAAGGAGAGGCGGCCGAGCTGCTCGCCCATCGTCCGGCCGGTGATCTTCGGGAACCAGTAATGGAGCGCGGCGAAGCCGCCGAACACCGCGCCGCCGATCAGCGCGAAGTGCGTCGCGGCGGTCGAGTCGGTGGTGTTTTTGAGGTAGAAGGCGGCGCCGACCAGCGACTGCTGGAGCTCGGCGGCGAGGCCGAGCGAGATCGACACCAGCGCGCCGACCGCGAACAACACCGGCGCCCGCATCCTCAGCGCGCCGCCGTTCAGGGTCGAGATCAGGTTGAAGAAGATCAGGCCCACCGGGACGATCAGCGTCAGCGACATCAGCATCGCGTAGTACTTCCAGCCCAGCCCGATCGGCGCCGTGTACATGTTCTGCATGTAGGCGAGGGTGCCGATCACGGCGACCGCGGCGATCGACCACATCAGGACGCTGCGGTTGAAGAGCGGGTTGCCGGAGAAGGTGGAGAAGATTTCGCCGATCGCACCGAAGGCGAAGATCAGCACCAGCATGTAGGCACCCGAGTAGAAGATCCAGGTGAAGTGCTGCCAGAGGAGCGGCGCGCCACCGCCACCGTCGGCGAAGAAGATGCCGTCGTAGTTGCGGTCGACGATCAGCATCGTGAAGGCGGCGAGCAGGACCGGCCCGATGAAGAGCATCAGCCAGGAGGCGACGTTGGCCGACCAGGCGAAGAGCGGCGCGCGGCGCCAGGCCATCCCGGGCGCGCGGTCGACCTTCAGCGTGGTCGAGAGGTCGATCGAGATGAGGACGAAGCCGAGCGTGGCGAAGCCGCAGGCGGTGAGCCAGGCGTCGACCCCGTTTTCGTTGAGGAAGGCGAGCTCGGAGAGCGGCGGCAGCGGGTTGACGCCGGCCTGCGAGGGGGTCCAGAGGAAGCCCGAGTAGAGGACGACCGCGCCGGCCACCCAGAGCGCGGCGCCGATCTGGCTCAGCCGCGGCAGCGCCGTCCCCCGCGCCCCGACCTGGAGCGGGGCGACGTAGAGGAAGATGCCCATGATCAGGGGCAGGGCGAAGAAGAAGATCGAGGTGGCGCCGTAGAGCGAGAGGATCCGGTTGAACATCACCGGTTCCATGAAGGTGTTCTCCGGGATCGCCAGCTGCAGGCGCATCAGGAAGAGCTGGAGCGCGGCGAGGAAGAGGAAGCCGCCGGAGCCGACCATGAGGATCTTGGCGACGTCCTTGTGGTCGGCGCTGGTGATCATCTGGGCGAAGCCGGACCGGCGCCGGGGGAAACCGTCGACGGCGATCTCCGGACGTGGCTCTTGCATGGTGCTCATTCTCGTTCCGCCTTACTTGCCGCCGACGATGTCTTCGACCACGTAGGCCGCCACGTTGGCGATTTCTTCTTCGCTCAAGGTCCCCTTGAAGGGGGGCATTCCGCCGCCGCCGTTGGTGACCTGTTCTTCGGCGCCGGCCTGTTCTTTGGCTTTCGGCATCGTCGTCAGGTCGGGCCCGCCGTTGCCGCCGTGGCCGGTGGCGCCATGGCAGACGGAGCATTCTTCGGCAAAGACTTCCTTGCCGGCTTCGGCGTCGGGCGCGCCGCCCGCGGCGGCTTCTTCGCCGCCTTCTTCGGCTTCTTCAGGTTCTTCGGCGCCGGCTTCTTCTTCGGCCGATTCGGGTCCTTCGCCTTCGCCCGCCGCTTCGGATTCTTCGGCCGCCGATTCCTTGGCCCGTTCGCCTTCTTCGCCTTCTTCTTCCTTGGCGAGTTCTTCGACTTTCTTCGTCTCGATCTTCTCGGCGCCTTCCTGGCCCGCTTTGATGCCCTTCTGCTGTTCGACGATGAATTCTTCGAACCGTTCGGGTGAGACGACTTCGACCGTGGTGCGCATCGGCGCGTAGGCCTGGCCGGAGAGGGTCGCGGACTGACCGTAGAATTCGCCTTCGGCGTCGGCGCGGAAGACGACGTGGGAGACCTTGCCCGGCACCGCGTCGGTCTTCGGCGCCAGGTCGGGGACGCTCCACGTGTGGATGACGTCGGTCGATTCGAGGTCGAGCTGGATCGCGGTGTGCGCGGGGATCACCAGCTTGTAGTAGCTGAACGAGCCGTTCGGGTAGTCGTAGCGCCAGATCCACTGCTGGCCGGTCGCGTGGATGACGAGCGGCCCTTCGAGCGGCTTGCCCTTGAAGGAGGTGAGGCCGGCGGAGGTGGTCTTCGGCGTCGAGGTGGCGTTGCCGGTGAAGATGATCCCCAGCACGAAGAGGATGATCGCGAAGCCCGTGAGGCCGCCGGCGACGCGCAGCTGGACGCCCTGCGAGGCACGGACCGGGCGGGCGGTGCGGCCGCGGCCGGCGCCGAAGCGGCGCAGCGCGCCGAACAGGCCGAGGTTGATCGCGACGAACACGATCAGCGCGGCGAAGAAGCCGATCCAAATCAGCGTGTTTATCTGGCCGGTGCCAGGCGAGTGCGGCGTCAAGGCGCGGCCATTCTAATCACGGCGAGCGGCGCGGATGCGGTGCGGCCGGCACGCGGCTACCTATACTCGCCGACGCGATGAGGAGGCGTTCGCGGCCATCCGGAGCGGTACGACTGGCCGTCCGGGCCGGAGCGGCGGCCACGCTGGGCGCCGCGATCGCGCTTCCGCTGGTGCGTAAGCGCCTCCGTATCCCGGGCCCGGTGACCCTCGCGGTCGCCTCCGCCGGCCCCCTTGCCGTCGCCGTCCTCGCCCCGCGCACGCGCAAACGCGACGTCGCCCTCTTCGCGATGCAGATGTGGGCCTTCACCGTCGTCCACGAGATGCCCTACGACGATCCGGAGGCGCTGCGCCGCCGGCTCTACACCCGGTACCCGATCGAGGTGGACCGGCGGATCGGCCTCGGCCGACTCCCCGGCGAGCGCCTCCAGGCGATGCTCGCCGGCCGCCGCGGGGTCGGCGCCCTCGACCGCATCCTCACGATCACCCACTGGCTCTGGTTCTTCGAGCCCTACGCGGTGCTCTCCTGGATCCTCGTCCGCCACCCCGACCACTTCCCCCGCGCCGCCCGCCAGATGGCGGCGGTCTTCGACGCCGGCGCCTTCCTCTACTGGGCGGTGCCGACCGCGCCGCCGTGGTGGGCCTCCGAACAGGGCCTGATCGCCGAGCACGGCATGGTCAAGGAGGAGATGCGGCGGATCATGTTCGAGGTCGGCGAACCGCTCTGGGGCCGCTTCTGGGGCCCGCTCTACAAGGCCCTCGGCGGCAACCCCTGGGCGGCGATGCCCTCGCTCCACTTCGCCACCTCGGTGGCGGGGGCGAAGTCGCTCTCGGAAGCGAGCCCGGAGGAGGGCGCGGTGGCCTGGGCCTACGCGCTTACCCTCGGCTTCGGCCTCGTCTACCTCGGCGAGCACTACGTCACCGACCTGCTCGCCGGCGCCGGCCTGGTCGCCGCCACCCGCCGCGCCGACCCGGTCTTCGCCCCCGCCGTCGGCCGCGTCACCAAGGTCCTGCAGCGACTCGAGCGGATCGCCGGCGGCCGCTCCCGCTAGCGTCCCCGGCGAATGCCGGCATGAACGAACTGCCGATCTTCACGACCAAGCGGCTGCTGCAGACCGGCGTCGTGGTGGTCGTCCTGCTGGTCGGGATCTACTTCCTCTTCCCCAAGCTGGTCGGACTCGGCGACTCGGTGTCCAAGCTGGGCGAAGCCGATCCGGTCTGGATCGGGGTCGCGATCGTCTTCTCGATCGCCTCCTACGCGACCTACATCGCGCTCTTCAAAGCGGTCGTCGGCGGCGACGCGCTGAAGCTGACCTGGGGCGAGACCTACGAGATCAACATGGCCGGCGTGGCGGCGACCCTGCTCTTCTCGGCGGGCGGCGCGGGCGGCGTCGCCCTCACCTACTGGGCGCTGAAAAAGGCGGGGATGAAACGGCGCGAGGCGGCGCGCCGGATGATCGCCTTCATCAGCCTCCACTACGCCTTCTACCCGATCGCGCTGATCGTCTTCGGGCTCCTGCTGCGGACCGGCGTGCTGAACGGCGAGAACTCGGTCGAGCTGACGATCATCCCGGCGGGGATCGCCGGGATCCTGATCGTGCTCGGGGTGCTGGTGACGCTGATCCCGGCCGACGTCGAAGGCAGGTTGATGCCGCACGTCCACGGCGAGCACATGCGCAGCTTCGTCGAATGGGCCTCGCGGGTGCCGGAGACGGCCGGCGAGGGGTTCCGCTTCGCCCTCGGCCTCTTCACCCACCCGCGCAAGGGTGGCCTCGCGGTGCTCGGCGCGGCGGGCTTCTGGGCCTTCAGCATCGGCGTGCTCTGGGCCTCCTTCCACTCGCTCGGCATCCACGTGTCGCTGGCCGTCGTCGTCCAGGGGTTCTTCCTCGGCATGGTCGCCAACCTCTTCCCCCTGGCCCCCGCCGGGGTCGGCGCCGTCGACGCCGGGATGATCGGCGCCTTCGTCCTCTTCGGCCTGCCGGAGGAGACGGTCTTCCCGGCGATCCTGATCTTCCGCCTGGTCAGCTTCTGGATGCCGATCCCGCCCGGGATCGTCGCCTTCTTCCAGCTGCGCAACACTGTCCATCGCTGGGAAGAGGAGGGCCTGCCGATCGAACGGGGGGCCGACCGGGCGATTGCAACGGTCTCCTCGGCGAGCTACTATCAAAAGTAAAGTATTGGACGAGAACGAGGCGAGATGAGCGACAGCACCGACACCACCAGGAACAAGGTCGAGAACGTGATCATCGTCGGCGGCGGTCCCGCCGGCTACACGGCGGCGCTCTACACCGCCCGCGCGAACCTCGAGCCGCTCGTCTTCGAGGGCTTCCAGTGGGGCGGCCAGCTGCAGAACACGACCGACGTCGAGAACTTCCCCGGCTACCCCGACGGGATCATGGGCCCGGAGATGATGAGC
>DASZUH010000275.1:0-1786 GCA_035547715.1 Solirubrobacterales bacterium | reverse complement strand
CGACGCCCGGGACGTGGGGGTTCCGTGGGGAAGGGGTCACAGGATGGGCGGAACTCCACGCTCCCGTCGTGGTCCCGCCCGGTTCGTCACGGATCCTCATGGCTTCGGTCACCTGGATCTGCGTCCGAGGTCTCCGATCGCTGCTTGTACCGCTATGCGGTAGAAGCAGCGAACGGAGGCCCCGGACGGCCGGGGAAGACGGGACGGACCGTGACGTTCCGGGCGTCTTCGCGACGGAACCCGCGCGCCCCGGGCCTTTCCGGGCGGATCGTCCTGCCCCGACGCGCCGCCGACCCACGCCGGGGACGCAACTCGGACGGCCGCCGCGGCCCCGAACCACGGCCGCCCGGCCTCCCACTCACAAGACTTGACATAGTTGGACTCAGATTTCATAATTCTTCTCACGTAACTTATGTGGGCCCTCTTGGTGAGGGACGAAGGAAGAAGGAAGGAATCAAGTCATGGCAGCAATCGTTAGATGGTCGGCCGCGACCGGCACCGGGCCGCGGCGCTGGGTACCGGCGGTGGACCTGGTCGAGAGGGACGGGCAGCTGGTGCTGCGCGCCGATCTCCCGGGCATGGACCGCGACGACATCGACGTCCAGGTCAAGGACGGCGTCCTCACCGTTTCCGGTGAGCGCAAGTACGAGAACGAGAACAAGGGCGAGGGCTTCTACCGCGTCGAGCGGTCCTTCGGTCGGTTCTCCCGCTCCCTCCGCCTCCCGCGCGGAGTCGACGCGAGCGCGGTGAGCGCGAGCTTCGACCGCGGCGTGCTCGAGGTGACCGTGCCGAAGCCGAGCCGGCCGACGGCGACCAAGATCGAGATCGGTGAGGCGAGGCCCGCCACCGAGACCGCTCAGGTCGAGGTGCCGAGCGAGGGCGCTTCGGCGCAGGCCGAGACCGCCGAGGCGCACGCGGACACGCCCGCCGAGGCCCCGGCCGAGGCGGGAGCCGCCGCCTAGGCGCTCCCCCATACGCTGCGGGTCGTGCGTAACGACCCGCAGCGCCTCAGCTTCAGCGTCGAATCTCGGGACGGCCCCGCGCGGGCGGGGACGATCATGACCCCGCACGGCCCGATCGAGACGCCGACCTTCATCCCCTTGGCCACCAAGGGCTCGGTGCGGGGGCTCGACACCGACGAGGTCGCCGGGCTCGGCTACCGGCTGATCCTCGGCAACACGTACCACCTCTTCGTCAGCCCCGGGCCCGAGCGGATCGCCGCCGCGGGCGACCTGCACGGGTTCATGAACTGGGACCGGGCGCTGATCACCGACTCCGGCGGCTTCCAGGTCTTCTCCCTGGCCCACGGCGGAGTGGCGAACGAGGTCAAGGGCAGCGGCCGCTCCGGCAACCACGGCTCCGAGGTCGAGATCACCGAGGAGGGCGCCCGCTTCCGCTCGCCGCGCGACGGTCGCGAGCTGTTCCTCTCGCCGGAGGTCTCGATGGAGGTACAGGCGGCGCTCGGCGCCGACATCGCGCTCGCCTTCGACGAGTGCACGCCCTTCCACGCCGACCGCGACTACACCGCCCGCTCGACCGAACGCACCCACCGCTGGCTCGACCGCTGCGTCGCCTGGCACCGGGAGCACGGCCCCTCCGGCCAGGCGCTCTTCGGCATCGTCCAGGGCGGCACCCACGAGGACCTGCGGCGCGAATCGGCGGAGGCGGTGAGCGCGGCGGGCGTCGACGGGCTGGCGATCGGCGGCACCCTCGGCCGCGACAAGGAGGAGATGGCCGCGGTCCTCGCCTTCACCGCGCCGCTCCTGCCCGAGGCGGCGGCCAAGCA
>DASZUH010000274.1:0-8015 GCA_035547715.1 Solirubrobacterales bacterium | reverse complement strand
CGCTGGCTCGACCGCTGCGTCGCCTGGCACCGGGAGCACGGCCCCTCCGGCCAGGCGCTCTTCGGCATCGTCCAGGGCGGCACCCACGAGGACCTACGGCGCGAATCGGCGGAGGCGGTGAGCGCGGCGGGCGTCGACGGGCTGGCGATCGGCGGCACCCTCGGCCGCGACAAGGAGGAGATGGCCGCGGTCCTCGCCTTCACCGCGCCGCTCCTGCCCGAGGCGGCGGCCAAGCACCTGCTCGGGATCGGCGAGGTCGACGACCTCCTCGGCGGGATCGCCCTCGGCCTCGACGTCTTCGATTGCGCCGTGCCGACCCGGCTGGCCCGCCACGGCGTCGCCCTGGCGCCGAGCCCGGAGACCCGCTGGCGCCTCGACCTGCGCAAGGGCCGCTGGGTCGGCGACCGCCGGCCTCTGGTCGAGGGCTGCCCGTGCCCGGCCTGCACCCGCCACGACCGCGACTACATCTCCTACCTCAGTCGCGGCGAAGAACTGACCGCGGTCCGCCTGATCGTCCTCCACAACCTGACCTACATGCGCGAGCTCACGACTCACGCCAGGCGCGCGATCGGGGAGCGGCGCTTCGAGGCCTACCGCCAGGCGGTGCTGGCAGGCCGTCCTCCCTGGGAGGCCTGAGGCAGGGGCCCGGCCCCCGCGCCCCGGGTCCCGCCTCTCGCGCCGCCTATTCCTTGTTGTTGGACACCAGGTCCTTGAATTCTTCGACCACCTTGTGGACCGTGTCGCCGGCGACCTTGGAGATGTGGACGCCGGCGGCCTTGTCGGTGGTCAGGATCACGCCGGTGGCGACCGCGCCGGCGACGAGCATCAGCGCGACCAGGGCGAGGACGAAGCGGACGAAGCGGGAGAAGGCCGAGCGCCTGCGCGGCTGGGCGGCCCGGATCGGCGGGATCGGCGCCGCCGTGCGCGGTTCCCCGGGGTAGGGCCGGGCTTCGCGCCGCGGTTCGATCCGCCGCGCCGGCGGAGCCGGGCGGACGGGGCGGTACTCGGTCTGCGCCGTGGTCCGGTCGAGGTGGCGGGTCGCCGCCGTGTCGCCGCGCAGCACCCGGGTCGGCGTGTTGCCTTCGCCGCTGGTGTGGAGGGCGGTGACGTCTTCGCCTTCGAGCCCCATCCGCAGCCCGGTGGCGAACTCCTCGGCGCTTGCGTAGCGCTCGCGCGTGTCGCCCGCCAGCGCCCGCAGCACCGCCGCCCCGAGCGGCTCCGGCACCTCCGGGTTGTAGGTGCTCGGCGGCAGCGGTTTCTCGTTCTGCTGGCGCACCGCCAGCTCGGCCAGCGAGGAGCCCTCGTAGGGCAGCCGGCCGGTGAGGAACTGGTAGAGGACGACGCCGAGCGCGTAGACGTCGGTCGCCGGCGTCGCCTCCTCGCCGCGCACCTGCTCCGGCGAGAGGTAGGCCGCCGTGCCGACCACCGAGCCGACCTGGGTGATCCGCGTCTGCTCGATCGCCCGCGCGATCCCGAAGTCGGTCAGTTTCACGACCAGGTCGCCGCTGCCCACCGGGCCGCCGGTGATCATCAGGTTCCCCGGCTTGACGTCGCGGTGGATGATCCCGCGCCGGTGGGCGTAGTCGAGCCCGGCGCATGCCTGGATGCCGATCTGGGCCGCCGTCTCGGGGTCGACCGGCCCGTGGCGCTGGAGCAACTGCGCGCCGGAGCGCCCCGCCACGTACTCCATGACGATGTAGTGGCGGCCGTCGTCGACGCCCGAGTCGTAGACCTGGACGATGTTGGGGTGGATCAGCCGCGCCACGGCCAGCGCCTCGCGGCGGAAGCGGGCGACGAAGCGCTCGTCGTCGGAGAGGTGCTCGGCGAGGATCTTCACCGCGACGGTGCGCTCGAGGATCAGGTCGGTCGCCTTGTAGACGTTCGACATCCCGCCCGAGCCGAGCCGTTCGCCGGTCTGGTAGCGCCCCGAGAGCGTCCCGGCCTCCATCAGGGACCCCCTTCGACCGAGGTCCCGGGTCCGATCCCGCCCGCGGCCCCACCGTTGCCCGGCGGCGTCACTTCTTCGGATTCGGTCGAGGGTGGGACGGTTTCTTCTTCTTCATGGCCATTGGCTTTGCCGTTCGGCGGGGTTGATTCTTCGCCTCCGGTCGGCGGTTCCGATTGTTCCGCTTCCTTTTCGGCTCTTTCCTTGGCCTTTTCTTCGCGTTCTTCTTCCTTCTGTTCTTCCTCGAACGCTTCTTCTTCGGCCGCTTCCGCTTCCTCGGCTTCGATCTGTTCCTGTTCTTCTTCGGCTTCCTGTTCCTTGGCCGCTTCGGCTTCTTCGGCGGCCCCACAGGTAGAAACCACTTCCTTCAGTTTCAGCGCGCCCTGGCGCAGGGCCTTCTTCAGCTTCTTGTCGACCTTGCCCAGGTCGTCGACCTGCGCGTTCACTTCGGCGACCGCGTCTTCGGCCTTTTCGCATTCTCCGGCTTCGAAGCTTTCGCGCACCAGATCGAGGTTCGAGGTGATCTGGTCGGCGGTCGTCCCGGGCAGCAGTTCGCCGTTGCCGCCACCCCCGCAGGCGGACAGGAGGAGGCCCACCGCGAGCGCGGCAAGGAGAAGCGAGGCTGCTCGGAGGCGACCCATCTGTCGAGGATAAAGAACACTCCTGAACCGATATTTACCCTGCATCTGGACGTCCGTTTCGCTTTTCCGGCGCGCTCAGCGGCCGATCAGAAGCCGCTCGGCCAGGGCCGCGGGCAGACCCGCCTGGAGGATCGCCGCGCCCGCCGCGACCGCGTCGTACTCGACCCGGTGGTAGCGCGCGGTCCGGTCGTCGGTGTCGATCTCGAGCCAGGCGGCGCGCGGGTCGCCGTCGCGCGGCTGGCCGACGCTGCCCGGGTTCAGCAGCCATTCGCCCTCGGCCAGGTCGAGCAGGTCGCCGTCGGTCGCCTGGGCGCCGGTGGCGTAGCTTTTGCGCCCGGTCGAGGGGGGCCGGGTGAAGAAGAGCGCGACGTGCGAGTGGCCGATCAGGCAGACCCGTTCGGTCTGGGCGTCGAGCCCGGCTTCGGCCTGGTCGATCGAGAGGACGTACTCCCAGACCGGGTCCCGCGGCGAGGCGTGGAAGAGGCCGAAGCCCGCGCGCGCCCCCTGCGGGGAGAGGCCGGCGAGGAACTCGAGCGTCTCCGCCGTGACGTGCCCGCGGGTCCAGTCGACCGCCGCCCGCGCCGTCTCCGAGAAGGTCGCCGCGTCGATCGCCCCGATCACCGCGAGGTCGTGGTTGCCGTTCAGCGAGACGGCGCAGCGCTCGCGCACGATCGCCGTGCACTCGTCCGGCTGGGCGCCGTAGCCGACGACGTCGCCGAGGCACCAGATCTCCTCCGGCCCGACGGCCTCGATCGACTCGAGGACCGCTTCCAATGCCGGGAGATTGGAATGTACGTCTGAGATCACCCCTACGCGCAAGCGATCCAGAGTAACTGGCCGGGGCGTCCGCCCGGCGATGACCCTTACGATTGGTCATATGCCTCCAACCGATTCGATCGCCGAGCTGAAGGTCGCCGTCGAGGCCGCCGCCCGGGCGCTCCGCGACGGCGAGCCGACCGAGCCCGCGCCGACCCTCGACCGCCCTCCCAAGGCCGACCTCGGCGACTACAGCTCCAACGCCGCGATGCTGCTCGCGGGCCCGCTCGGCGACAACCCGCGCGCGGTCGCCGAGCGCCTGCGGGGCGAGCTCGAAGGGAGCCTCGGCGGCGAGTCCGGCAGCCTCGACCGGGTCGAGGTCGCGGGACCGGGCTTCGTCAACCTCTTCCTCTCCGACGCCTGGTATCGGCGCGCGCTCGGCGGGCTGCTCGCCGCGGGAGTGGAGCTCGGCCCGGCGCCGACGGCCGCGCCGGAACGGATCCTGATCGAGTTCGTCTCCGCCAATCCGACCGGCCCGCTGCACGTCGGCGGCGGCCGCGGTGCCGCCTACGGCGACGCGGTCGCGCGCCTCCTGACCGCGATCGGCCACGCGGTCGAGCGCGAGTACTACATCAACGACGCCGGCTCCCAGATCGCCAACTTCGCCGCCTCGATCAGCGCCCGGATGAAGGGCGAGGAGCTGCCCGAGAACGGCTACCAGGGGGATTACGTCGCCGAGTTGGGCGCGGCGATCGCCGCCGAGGGGATCGATGCCGACGACCTCGCCGCGGTCGGCACCCGCGGGGTCGAGCTGATGATGGACCAGGTGCGGGGGACGCTCGGTCGCTTCGGCGTGGTCATGGACACCTACTTCTCCGAGCGCAGCCTGGTCGAGCGCGGCGACGCCGAGAGCGCCCTCGCCCGGCTCGACGCGGGCGGCCACACCTACCGGTCCGACGGCGCGCTCTGGCTGCGCACGACGACCTTCGGCGACGACAAAGACCGGGTGCTGATCCGCTCCGACGGCGAGCCGACCTACCTGATGCCCGACATCGCCTATCACTGGGACAAGCTCGAGCGCGGCTTCGACCGCCTGATCGACGTGCTCGGCGCCGACCACCACGGCTACGTGGCGCGGCTGCGCGCCTCGATCGAGGCGCTCGGCGCCGACCCCGACAGCTTCGAGGCGCTGATCATGTCGCTCGTCCACATCGTCGAGGACGGCCGGCGAGCGCAGATGTCGAAGCGCAGCGGTGACTTCGTCTCCCTCGACGACCTGATCGACGACATCGGCACCGACGCGGCGCGCTGGTTCATGCTCTCGCGCAGCCACGAGACGACCGTCGACATCGACCTCGCGCTGGCCCGCAGGCAGGCCTCCGAGAACCCGGTCTACTACGTCCAGTACGCCCACGCGCGGATCGCCTCGATCCTGCGCAAGGCGGGCGAGGAGGGGGCGGCGGCGCCGGACGCGCTCGACCCCGAGGAGCGCGGCGCGCCGCTCGAGCCGAGCGAGAAGGCGCTGGTCAAGCGGCTGCTCGAGTTCCCGCACGAGGTGCGCGAGTCGGCGGCGCGGCGGGCGCCGCACCGGATCTGCGCCTACTCGACCGCGGTCGCCGCCGACTTCCACGCCTTCTACCGCGACTGCAAGGTGGTCGGCGCGGAAGGGGAGGGGGTCGAGGCGTCGCGCCTCGCGCTGTGCCTGGTGGCGAAGCGGACGATCGCCGGGAGCCTCGGGCTGCTCGGCATCTCGGCACCCGAACGGATGTGAGCGACGCGCGCGACGACAAGGGAGCGCGGGGGTCGGTGGATGGCGCCTAGGCTGGCCGTCCTCGCCGAGATCGGCGGCCCGGCCTCCTCGAACGGGCGCACCTGGGGGTTGCGCCGGCACGACCTCGAGGCGCTCGACCGGGTGCGCGGGCAGCTCGCCGGGACGCGCGCCGTGCTGGTGACCGGGGACGAGGAGGCGACCGCGACCGTCGCCGTCGGCCTCGCCGGCGTCGCCGCCGCGGCGGGGGTGGCGACGGCGCTGGTCGAGTGCGACGTCGAGCGGCCGCGGCTGGCCGCCCAGCTGGGGCTGGCGGCGGCGCCGGGCCTGCACGAGTACCTGCGCTGGGAAGCGACGCCGCCCGACGTGGTGCAGCCGCTGGTCCTGGTCGGGTCGGCGAAGCAGGGGGAGGCGGCGCCGCTCGCCTGCGTCACCGCCGGGCGCCCGAGCGACCGGGGGCAGGCGCTGCTCGACCTCGGGAGCTTCCGCCACATGACGGCGAAACTGCGCGAAGCCTACGACCTGGTCGTCCTGCTCGGGCCGCCTCTGGAAGGTGCGGGCGGCGCGCTGGGGAGCGCCGCGGCGGCGGCCGACGGCTCGCTGGCGGCGCTGACCGAGGCGCCCTCGAAGCGGGCCGCGAAGGCGACCCACCGGGCGTTGTCGTGGCTCGGGGCCCGCCCCCTCGGCGCCGTCGTCGTCAGCGCGGGTCAGAGGTCGTAGCGGGCCAGGTCCTGGTCGAGGCGTTCGCGGTCCTCCTCGCTCGGGCCTTCGACGTCGGGTCTTCGATCGTCCTTGGAGCCCGCCGCCTTGCGCCATTTCCAGACCGCGAAGGCGAGCAGGACCACGGCGACGGCGAAGGCGACGATCGGCACCACGTAGGCGGAGAGGCTGAAGCCGCTGCCCTTCGGCAGCGCCAGCACCGCGTCGCCGTACTGGTTGACCAGCGCCTGCTTGATTTCGTCCTTGTTCTTGCCTTCTTTGGCGAGTTTTTCGACGAAGGCCTTCTCGCGCGTCGCCTGCGGCGATTCGGCGAGGCCGAGGAGCGTGCCGCAGACCGGGCACATCACTTCTTCCTCGATTTCGTTGAGGATCGTGCGGAGGCTCGCCCCCGCGGCGACGGTCGGCGCCATCGCCGGCGCGGTCAGCGTGAACAGCGCCGCCAGCACCGCGAGCGCCGCCGGCAGCCGCCCGAGCCGCGCCCGCAGGCTCATGCTTCCTTCTTCGACGGCGGCAGCAGCGGCGCGACGTGTTCTTCGAGCATCTTCGCGTCGACCGGGCCGGGCGTGTCCCAGGCGAGCTTCCCGTTCGGTTCGAGCAGGTAGTTCTCGGGCACGCCGCTCGTGCCGAATTCGTGCCCGTTGTCGCCGTTGCCGTCGTGCAGCTGCGGGTAGGTCAGCCCGTATTCCTTGGCGAATTTCAGGCCGTCGTCGCTGAGGTCCTGGGTGTCGATCCCGACCACGGTGAAGTTCTTGCCCGCGTGTTCTTCCTGGAACTTCTGCAGCTCCGGGGCCTCGTCGCGGCAGGGGATGCACCAGGAGGCCCAGAAGTTCACCAGGACCCACTTGCCGCGGTATTCCGTCAGCGAGCCCTTGCCGTGTTCCTCGAGTTTGGGCAGCGGCGGGGAGGGCGCGCTTTCGCCGACGGCGAGGCGCGAGTTGCCTTTGCTCAGGAGGCCGAAGGTAAGGAGCGCGACGATGGCGACGGCGGCCACGACGGCGATGATGACGCGAGGTCTCACAACCTCAAGAGACTACGAAAAGCGCCTAACGGTTGGCTCAAGGCGGGCGCGCGGCCCGCTCAGTCGAGCAGCGTCGGGAACGGCCCGGCGATCGCGCCGAAGGCTTCGTCGAGCAGCTCGATCAGGTCGTCGGCGCCTTCGCTCGCCGCCCAGCGCGAGGAGGCCGCGTTGAGCGCCCCGACGGCCGCGGCGACGATCGCCTCGATCCGCACGTCGGTCTCTTCGACCCCCAGCCGCTCGGCCAGCCCCGCGCCGATCAGGAACTTCCACTGGTCGAGCCGCTCGAGCTGGTGGGCGCGCAGCTTCGTCGTCGAGCGGATCAGCCGCAGCCGCGCCAGCACCTGGGCGGGGTTCTCGCGGTAGGTGACGATGATCGGGTCGAGGGCCTCGCGCAACGCCGTCCAGGCATCCTCGCCGGTCGGCCGCTCGCGCAGGCGCGCGGCGGTTTTCAGCCCCAACTCCTCCTGGGCGACGAAGACCGCGTCTTCCTTCGACTCGAAGTAGCGGAAGAAGCTGGCGCGGGAGATCCCGGCGGCTTCGGCGACCTCGGTTGCGGTGACCGCGTCGAAGCCGCGCTCGGCGAAGACGTTGAAGGCGACCTCGGCGATCTGGACGCGAACGTTCTCGCGGGTGCGGCTGCGCAGATCGAGGGCTTTTTCGGCCATTGCAGACATTTCCGGATTCTACGTCCAGATCAGGTCTCTTGACCAGGTTTTGTTCGAGATGTGGACCTTTTTGGCCCGTTGCTCCGGGCAACCTCCGCGCGGAGGCGACGCGACCACGCCCCGACTGCTCATCGTCGCCCGTTCGCGATAGGTTTCCCTGACCTTGAAAGGAATGACCCTCGAACAGAAAATCGGGATCGGCTTCTGGGTCGGCGTCTCCGTCTTCATGCTCTCCCAGATCCTCCTGGTCGTCTTCGCGATCGCGTTCTTCCTCGGCCACTTCGTCTGGCCGAGCTAGCCGCTCCGCGCCGACTTTCCCCGCTCCGAACTAGAATCGCCGCACGCGCGGACGTAGCTCAGTTGGTAGAGCGCAAGCTTCCCAAGCTTGAGGTCGCGGGTTCGAGGCCCGTCGTCCGCTTCTCGTTCCCGCGGGGCCGAGGTGGTGACCCCCGGGGCGGCTGAGTCGAAATTCGCGGGCGGGGTACCGGGGTGGCGTGAAGGC
>DASZUH010000273.1:0-2606 GCA_035547715.1 Solirubrobacterales bacterium | reverse complement strand
CGTGTTCTCCATCGCGCCGTTTTCCTCCAGCGTCTCTTTCAGCTGGACGACGGTGGACATCCGCTGCCCGATCGCGACGTAGATGCAGATCAGGTCCTTGTCCTTGTTGTTGATGATCGTGTCGATCGCGATCGCCGTCTTACCGGTCTGGCGGTCGCCGATGATCAGCTCGCGCTGGCCGCGGCCGATCGGGATCATCCCGTCGATCGCCATCAGGCCGGTCTGCACCGGTTCCTCGACCGGCTGGCGCTGGACCACGCCGGGGGCTTTGAACTCGGCCGGGCGGGTCTCGGTCGTGGCGACCTCGCCGCGGTTGTCGAGCGGGCGGCCGAGCGGGTCGACCATGCGGCCGAGCAGCTGCTCGCCGACCGGGATCTCGAGCAGGTGGCCGGTCCGCTTGACCGTGTCGCCCTCGACGATCTTGTCCCACTCGCCGAAGAGCACGGCGCCGACGTTGTCGGACTCGAGGTTCAGCGCCAGGCCGGTCACCCCGTGGGGCAGCTCCAGCATCTCCAGCGCCATGCAGTTGTCGAGGCCGTGGACGCGGGCGATGCCGTCGGCCACCGAGAGGACGGTGCCGACCTCGGTCAGGTCGGCGGAATCGGTCTCCAGGCCCTCGATCCGCTCCCGCAGGATGCTCGCGATCTCGTCCGGCTTGATCTCCATCGCCATGCTCTTACTTCCTCCTTACGCCGCGCTCGCGACGCTTTTTCGCAGTTTCTCCAGACGAGTGCGGATGCTCGCGTCAAGGACCATGTTGCCGACCCGCAGCACGATGCCGCCGAGGATCTCGCTGTCGACCCGGCTCGAAAGCTCGACTTTTTCGCCGGTCTGCCGTTCGACCTCCTCGCCGATCTTGCCGACCACGCCGGGGTCGAGCTCGATCGCGCTGGTGACGGTGACGTCGAGGCGTTGGTGGGCTTTTTTCCAGAGCTCGTCGAACTCGCGCCGGATGCGGAAGATCTCCGGCATCCGGCCTTTCTCGACCAATAGCTCGAGGAAGTTGGAGAACTCCGGCTCGGCGCCCGTCACCGCGCGTCGCAGGCCCTCCACCTTGTCGTTCGAGCTGAGATACGGGCTGAACAGGAAGATCTGCAGCTCACGGTCGCCGTCGACGGCATCGGCGAACTGCCCGAGCTGCTGCTGCAGCTCGTCGACCTTGCCTTTGTCCTCTCCCGCCCCGAAGAGGGCCTCGGCGTATACGCGGGCGGCGTCGGCCATCTGATCCAGGCGCCCCTAGTTCTCCGAGCCCGAGAGGGCGGAGAAGTCGACCTCGCCGAGCGCCTCCTCGACGAGCCGTTTCTGGTCCGCCTCGGTGAGCGTCTTGCGGGTGACTTTCTCGGTGGCCAGGACGGTGAGGTCGGCGACTTCGCGACGGATCGCCTCGAGCGAGCGCCGCGTCTCCGCCTCGATGTCGCGCTGCGCCTGGGCGACCAGCTCGTCGCGTTTCTCGCGACCCGCCGCCTGCGCCTCCTGCTCGGCCGTGTCCGCGGCTTTGCGGGCCCGGGCCATGATCTCGTCGGCCTGCTCACGCGCTTCGGCGAGGCGGCCGCGGTACTCGGCCACCAGTTCGTCGGACTCTTTGCGCTGCCGTTCGGCGGCGTCGATCGAGTCGGCGATCGTTTTCGCGCGTTTGTCCAGGGCTTCCTGGATCCGTGGGAAAGCGACCTTGCTGAGCACCCACATGGTGAACAGGAAGATGATCAACGTCCAGATCATCAGCCCGACCCCGGGTGAGACCAGGAAGCTGCCTTCGCTCGCCGCGACCGGAACCGCGGCTATTTGGCCGACGAGCGCCATCGCTACGAGAGGAAGAAGGCGATCAGGCCGAAGATGAACGTGTAGAAGGCCACGGCCTCGGTAAGCGCGAAACCGAGCCAGCGGATCGATTCGAGCTCCGATTTCATCTCGGGCTGACGGGCGACCGACTCGATCTCCTTCCCGAAGATGAAGCCGATGCCGATGCCGGCGCCGATCGAGCCGAGGCCGGCGCCGACGCCGAGGGCGATCGCTTTACCGGCGCCTTTCACGTCTTCGCCGGTGATGGCTTCGGTTGCGGCAGTGATCGATGGCAGGTCCATCAGTGAAAGTGCTCCTTTTCTGGTTGTCAATGCTCGGCGGAGGTGGCTCCGCCGATGTAGATGGCGCTTAGGGTCGAGAAGATGAATGCCTGCAGGGTGGCCACCAGCCCGACCTCGAAGATGAAGAAGGCGAAGGCCAGCGGGAAGGTCAGGGCGCCGAGCGCGGCGATCCCGAGCAGCACCGCCAACCCGCCGCCCATGAAGAGCAGCAGGAGGTGGCCGGCGAGGATGTTGGCGAAAAGTCGGACGGAGAGGCTGACGAGCCGGACGAAGTGGGAGACGACCTCGATCAGGAAGATCGCGGCGCGCCCGATCGGGCTCATGTTCTCGAGGCCCGGCGGCAGCCAGCTCTTCAGGTAGGGGAGGAAGCCCTTGGCCCGGATGCCTTCGACGTGGTAGCTGATCCAGACGACCAGGGTGAGGGCGATCGGGATCGAGATGTTCGCCGTCGCCGCGTAGATGGCGAAGGTCGGGATTTCGAGGCCGAAGACGTTGAAGTGCTCGCCGGTGTTGGTCGGCAGCGGC
>DASZUH010000272.1:0-3102 GCA_035547715.1 Solirubrobacterales bacterium | reverse complement strand
CCCCCCCCCCCCCCCCCCCCCCCCCCCCCACGCCCGGGCCGCACCTCGGACGGCCGCCACCCCCACGAAGCGCCGCCCCACGCACCCCGGACGGCCGCCCCGCCGCCCCGCCCCGCCCCCGACCCCCGCAAGACCTACCCGACCGCGCCCCGGGCTGAGCAGCTCCCCAGCTCCAGGCGCATCCCGTCCCAGGCCGGGGCGGCGCGGGGGCAGAGGGCGGCTACCTGGCGGGCGAGTGCGGCGTGGGCGGGGGCGCTGCGGCCGATCTGGGTGAGGAGGATCCGGCCTACCGGCCAGCCGCAGAGCGTCGGCAGCTCGCGGTCGATGGTCAGGTGGGAGAAGAGCGTGCGGTGCCACATCGCGCCGTCGATGACGAGCAGGTCGACGCCGCGGCTGAGCTGGGCGAGCGGGGGCGCCAGGGCGGCGACGTCGGAGGCGTAGACGAGGGCGGCGTCGCCGCCGGCGAGGCGCCAGGCGTAGGTGCGGAAGCGGGCCTCGCGGGCGTGCGGCACCTCGGCGCAGCGGACCCGCAGGCCGGCGGCCCGGCGCGCCCGGCCGGGCTCGACTGCGACCGGCCGCAGCGGCGAGCCCGGGTCGAGCCGCGGCACGACCACCGAGAGCGCCTCCGGCGAGGCGAGGAGGCGCACCGGCCCGGTGCCGAGCCGCGCGCAGGCGCGGCCGAGCGCCGCAAGGCCCCCGACCGCGTCGCGGTGGGCGTGGGTGACGAGGACGGCGCGCAGCCTCCCGAGGTCGAAGCGGCCCTCCACCCCGGCCGGGGCGTCGAGCAGCACCGCGCCCGCCGTCGTCTCGACCAACAGCGAGCTCTCCCGGCGCCGCGATCGCCCGCGCCCGGGAGTCCCGCCGGCGGCGCCGGTGCCGAGGAAGGTGAGGCGCACGCCCGGTCTTCCTACCCCGCGCGCACCGGCGGCGCGAACAACGCCGCCGGCGCTCCGCCCGGGGCGGCCGCGGCGGCAAAGGGACCGAGCGACGCCGTGGCCTCGAAGCCCGCCCTGCCGACCGCGATCGCGGAAAGCGGGGCGAGGACGGCGATCCCGGCCTCCGCCGCCGCAAGACGGGAGCCATATCCGCGGGTTAGCCCGACCGATGTCACCGGCTCAGGCTACGACGGCCCGCGCGAGCCCGACTCCGTAGCACCCCACACCGAGGCGGCGAGGCTCCCGACCGCGGACCCGCCTGCCCGAGGCGTGCCGGAGGCGGTCCGAAGGACATCGGTACGGCTCCGCACGCGGCTCGGCGGGATCGCCCCGATGGCCGCAAGGGCCGGCCACCCTAGCTTCCATGGATGGCCTTCAGCGTCCTGGTCTCACGCCTGGCCCGGATCGTGGCCGCGGCGATCGCAGCCCTCCTGCTCGCCCATCACGCCGCCTCCCCGGCGCAGGCGAGGACGATCCGGCCGAGCCCCGCGGCGGCCCACTCCGACAAGGCCGCGCCCTTCTACGAAGGCTGCATGATCGGGGTGCGCGGCACGCACTCCAACGCCTGCCTCTACGGCGACCCACACGGCCATCGGGTGCTCTTCCTGTTCGGCGACTCCCACGCCCTGCAGAACTTTCCGGCGCTGCAGGTCGACGCGAGGCGACGGCGCTGGCGACTCGTGGTCCTGACCAAGAGGGACTGCACCCCCGGATCGGTCTCGATCCGCCTCGAGGGGGGCGGCGGCGCGTACGGCCCTTGCGCCGCGTGGCGACGCCACGTCCTCCGCCGGATCGAGCGGGCGGGCCGCCAGGGCATCGTCGCGATCAGCGGCGACACCACCTACACGGCCTACGGAAGCGGCGGGGAAGAGCTCTACGGCAGCGCGAACTCGGCCGCCCTCGAGGCCGGCTACCTGGCGACGATCAGGCAGGTGCGCCGCGCCGGGGCGGCGGTCCTCGTGATCCGCAACACGCCGGAAGCCCCCTTCGACGTGCCCGACTGCGTCGCCGCCGACATCTCCGACCCGTCGGCCTGCGACTTCCCCGCCCCGCACGACCCCGATCGCGACTTCGACGTCAGGGCGGCCCACCGCGCGCACGTCCCGCTGGTCGACCTGACGCCGAAGATCTGCAGCCGGGGCATCTGCCACGCGGTGATCCACGGCTACCTCGTCTATCGCGACGACGCCCACCTCACGGCGACCTACGACCGGACCCTGAGCGGCGCCTTCGAGCCGGCACTCCGCCGCGCCGCCCGCGCCGGGGTCGAACCGGAGGCGACCCTGGGCGAAGGACCGACCGCGGCAGGCCGATGACCGCCCGGGGACCCATCCGCCGGCTTCGAGTCCTCGGGGCCTGCTGCTTCCTCCTCGCGGTCGGGCTGCTGTCCGCCGAGGCGGCGCCGGCCCGCGGCCCCTCCCGCGGCCGCGAGGAACCGGTCCCCTGGGAAGGGGCCTACGCCGAGGTGGGCACCGACGCCGCGCCGGCGCCCGACGGCGGCACCGAAGCCGTCGAGCCCGACCTCCCCACCGGTTGCACCGCCGCGGTCGGGGCGACGGCGAGCGCAGGCCCGCCCGCCGGCGACCGGGTCGCGCTCAGCTTCGACGACGGGCCGAGCGTCACCCAGACGCCGCCGATCCTGGCGGCGCTGCGCCGCCTCCATGCCCACGCCACCTTCTTCGAGGAGGGTCGCCACGTCCACGGACGCGAATCGCTGATGCGCGAGATCCTCGCGGCGGGCGACGAGATCGGAAACCACTCCTACCACCACCCCGAATACCCCGGCTACGGCGAGCTCGCCTCCACCGACCGCAAGATCCGCCAGGCCACCGGCTTCGAGCCCTGCCTGTTCCGGCCGCCGTACGGCCTGATCGACGCCAAGGTCGCCGCGGCGGCCCGACGCAACGGCCTCGAGCTGGTCCTCTGGACGCTCGAATCCGAAGACGACCGCCACCCCGGCGTGGAGCGGATCGAGGACAACGTGCTCGACGGCGCCACGCCCGGTGCGATCGTCCTCCTGCACGACGGCGGTCACCACCCGCAGACCGTGCGGGCGGTACCGACGATCGTGCGCGGACTGCGCCGGCGGGGCTTCCATTTCGCGACCGTGACCGAACTGCTCGGCGGTCACATGGTCTACGGCCGCCGATGACCCGGTCGGGGAGAA